>NZ_JBKQXN010000217.1:0-13273 GCF_046762905.1 Yoonia sp. R2-816
GGCGGTAGAGGCCTTCGCACCGTCCATGGATATCTTTAGATGTGGACGAGACTTTGCCGCATGGCTCGGACTGGTGCCCAAGCAGCATTCATCGGGGGGCAAAGAGCGGCTCGGAAAGGTCTCCAAAGAAGGTCAGGTTGATATTCGTCGTCTACTTATCATTGGCGCAATGACGCGCATTGCATGGGTGGGTCGAAAGCCTGTCCAGGACGGCTCCTGGCTGGACCGCATGTTGAAACGCAAACCAAAGATGCTTGTTGCAATTGCACTGGCCAATAAAATGGCCCGCACCATCTGGGCCGTGCTGACAAAACAAGAAGATTATCGAGATCCGGCGAAGACTGTGGCCGCCTGAGAGCTAACGGGCGACACAATCTGAAACCGGTAACTGGGGGCGAGAAGACGATGACCTGAATGGGCAAAATGATCGAATAGATCTGGATTGGGAAAACCAGTTTTGGGCTCAGAACCGCGAGTTCGCCGAAGAGATTTGGACCCAATCCGCTGATCACCATACCGGCCCGCGGCTTCTGAAAATGCCGCAAACTGAGGCCTGACAGAAGACCGCACGCGATCACTCCTCCAATCAGTCAAAAACTTCTTGCATCCAGGGCGGCAACCACAGAAGCCCAGAATGCCGGTTTTCCGCGTTGCGGTGAACGACTGTTCTTGGTGACATTCTCAATGCTAAACAGACTTCGCTTGTTGATAGTCCCTGACCGCATGCCAGAGGACAGCGCACAAAACCAAGACGCCACCCACAAAGCTCGTCAGAGGCGGAACTTCTGCCAGAAATACCCAGGCCATGAAAATCGCCAGCGGCACTTCTGATGAGCCGAGCAAGCCGGATTCTGCTGCTGTGATGATCCTAGTTCCTTCAGTCCATAAAATGACGGCAATGGCAAAGGACAGCCCGAAGAGTGTTAGCAGCAAACCGTCATGCAGGCTCACTGCAAGCGGATCGGTGAAATACCAACCAATGACAAAAAGCAGAAATGCCGATGCTGCCCCTGCGAGAACAACAGGCGTCTTGCTGAATATCCTGATGAGAACCATGTAAAGCGCATTACCGAACATCATCAGCACAGCGACGAAATCGCCAAGTAAATTAACCGAACCGACACCTGCTCCGACCATGATAAGCACCCCTGTCAAAGAAATTGTCGCGGCAATCATTGTTGGGCGGCGCACTTTTTGCCGCAAAAGGATCCATTCCAACAAGGCAGCCGCGAAAGGCACTGTCGCGTAGATAACTGCGACATTTGCTACATAGGTCATCTTAAAGGCTGCGATGAAGGCCAGACTGGCAAGGCTTCCAACACTGGCAAGAAGCCAGCCGCGCCATCCAAGGCGAAGTTCAGTCGGCGCGGCGCTGGTCCGATTTTGCCAGAAAAAATAGCCCACAATCAGTATCGCGCCGAGCAACCCGCGCCAGACGGCAATCGTCCAAGTGTCGCTTTCGATAGCCTTGGTCAGCACGCCTGATAGGCTAAACGCTACGGTGGATGCGAGTACCAAGCTGATTCCAAGTATTTGGTTTGATTTGTCCGTCAATTGATCAGGCATGGTCGCTCGCGAGTGGCTCTTTCCAAACTTGATAACATTTCTCTACTGACGGCGTAATGTCAGCAGTCCTCATTGAAAAAGCTCGTACGATGATGGCGTGGTTTGGCTTCGTCGCAATGGGTCCAAATCGCCGTGACTACGAAAACGAGCGCCGAATGATTTCACCTTCGGGCATCAAATGCCGAAAGGTACGCCGCCCGTGACGGGAAGATTAATGCCAGTGACGTAGTTTGCTTGTGGGCCAGCCAAGTATGCAACTGCGTTGGCGACGTCGATTGGTAGACCTGCATCACGCATAGCAACACACTCATATCGCCGCCGCTTCATTTCTTCGATTGAAATATCGTTTTCTCCGGCCAGTCGCACGTTGGCGACAGTGTGCATATCTGTTGCGATGTACCCTGGACAAACCGTGTTGCAGAGAATGCCGTCTGAGCCGAACTCCGCTGCAAGGGTCTTCGTCAGCCCCACCAACCCGAGCTTCGTAGCGGTATAGGCACCAAACCCAGGTTCCGCACCAAGACTACCGGTTGAGCCGATATTGATAATTCGCCCACCGCCGACTTTGCGCATCTCGGGAATGACGGCTTGAGACAGCATCATCTGTAGTGGAAGAGCTATGGAGAATTCTTCACCGGAGCTTCATCGGTATAACATCCGTCCAGCTTTGACTCTGGCATGTTGTCAACATCGCCTGGATTTCATGTGAGACTCTGGGCGACAAATTTGAGCCTCTGCGCTCCACAATCTGACTTCATTGTCCGAAGCTGTCGTGGCTAACTGGTACCCTCGGAGCAGTCCACTTCCTGTTTTGGTTGAACATGACGTTTGGGAGTTTAGCTAGTGAGTCTCTCGAACCAAATAAATCGGACGTACGATGCAGCGCATCCCTCTCCAGAAGAAAACCTGATGGGTTCTCTGACAACGCCTGCCCATCTACAATGAAGCGAAACTCCAAAGCGTTTGCAGTTGCGCTCAGGTGCAAAATCGCAAGCATTAGCTTAGAATATTTCGGAATCCTGAATGCTGAAATATCCATATACATAACTGCAGATCTCTCTAGGTTCCAATGGAAAACAAATCTAAATCAGTAGAACTCATCGAGTACTCAACCCTTGATTTTGAATCACAGCAGCAATTTGATGCATTCTCGCAAGCAGCTGCCCCTATTTGCGACCTCAAGAAACCCCATTCTTTCAATAGCGGGTTTCGTGCTAAATTTTCAGCTTTCGACCTCGGCGGGATAGATATTATTGATTGGGAGGTTGATCCAACTAATAGCGAAAGAACGAATGATCAGATCAAAAAGACAGATCTCGACAATTGGGCAATCTGGTTTGTTCGGAGTGGGTGCTTTTACAATGAATATAATGATCGTTCGGTAAAAGCCAAGACAGGGGATTTAATGCTCGTGTCGCATGCACGACCTTGGAAGTCGCGTTGGGAGGGACAGAGCTTTGTGTCTGTGGGACTTGATCGTGATAAGTTTTCTTGGATGGCGCCATCTCTTGATGAAGCCAATCTTTCTGTGCTCAATGGCTCCCTGACGGGGTTGCTTAGAACGTTTATCTCAACCCTCGTAGATGAAGCACACAAGATTTCCGAAGATCAAAAACAAATTCTCTCAAGGTCCTTTTCTGATCTCCTCGCAGTGTCGCTTGATCCAACAGCGGATAATCTTCGTAACGCGACACCGGCCTTGAATGCGAGCAGGCTCACGATCGCCCGAGAATTTATCCGCAAGAACTTAGCGCGACCAGAACTCAACGTAGATTTTATTTGCAAATCACTGGGTACGTCCCGCCGCACGCTTTACAGTGTCTTTGAGGAGCACGGCGGTGTTGCCAAGTACATCAAAACTGTCCGGCTTCAGGCTTGTTACAAGGCTTTGTCAGACGCGGCAGATCTTAGGTTTGTAAGCACAATTGCATATCAATACGGTTTCACCAACATGTCGCTCTTCAGTCGGCAATTCAAAGACCAATACGGTTTCAGTCCTAAGGAAGCACATGACTGCAGGACGGCCGATCATGTCCGGCTAAACACCAGCTCCCCCACGCTACTTGACCATTTGTGCAGGTCTACAAGTTGTATAGCCCCCGCATCTGATGGCGCGAATTTAACTGCACCGAGTTTGCCAGAGGCTTCAACTCGAGAGTATGATGAAGCCACAATGAGCAAGACGACAGCTTGATGTAAACAAAGTCGGTACTCCTGACAGGGTTGGGACGGGGTAGCCCAAGCTGAAGGATTGAGCGGACCTGCCGGTAAAACCGACCACCCGGTGAAGACTGGCATGGGCTCATATCTTCAATCGGGGCGTGCTGCAGGGAATGACGGCTGGAACCCAGACATTCCCAATACTGCGATGTATGCCAATGGTCGGTTCACCCTTCGGTCAAAGGTTTGCATGGCTTTCTTTCGTTTTCTAGTTTGGGGTCAAAACCCGCAACAAGGAGCCAAATCGTGGAACAAGAGCCGTCACCTCAACCGGCCCTGCAACTGCTTGGCAATCATATGGCAACCAAATGTGTCTGTGTTGCCAGCAAGATCGGACTGTTCGAGGCTAACCCCCTCGGCCTTTGCAAAGCAGGCTGCGTAAAAGTATCTGGCAAGGTCTGACGGCATATGTCCTCGGGTCTCGTGCCCCGACAATCCAATCAGTGCACTATCGCCAATGAATTCTCTAAGGCTTACTGCACCACCAAGGCGGAGAAGTCGACGGAGAACGACAGGGCCCTTGGTACGGTTTGCAGCGATACGGGCAGCAGAACCTCCCCGAGCGCGCCGCTCGCGGCATAGTTCAGCTCCATCACAGCAAAGACCACGGTTCCGGCCGCCAGCCAGAGCGTTAAATAAAGCCCCAAGAGATAGAGGACAACGATGAACAGCACACTCTCAAAACGGCAAAATCAAGCCAAGTGCAGCGCGGCTGGAAAACGCAAGCGACAGGGCCAGAATGCGGAAAACAACAACGGTCTAACTTTGACGGTGCGGTATGGCGATGGTGTCGGACATTTATGTCTCCTTGTCGGACTGAGATGCCATGTCTAAAACGAAATGCCTAACGATAAACTGGCAACATGACTTTAGCTGGGCTAATTTGATTTATGGCACTGCGCACCCAAGACTTGTACACTTTCCATGTCGTCGCCCGCACAGGTGTGATGCGGGACGCGGCTCATGAGTTGGGCGTCACCCCCGGCGCGGATAAAAGCAGTCGAAGAGCGCCACGGATTGCGCCTATTCACCCGCAGAAAAAAACGGCATTGAGCTAACTGCAGTGGGCCTTGCGCTGCATTCGGATGTCGGCCGCGCATTCTCGATTATCGAGGCTGCCAATGAAAAGCACTTAATAAGGCAAAACCGCACCGTACGGATCAGCGCTTCCGCGACTTTTGCGCATTCGATGCTGGTGTCCAGCATTGGGCGCTTCGCGGATGCACACCCCAACATCAACGTCACGGTCGAGACAGAGGACCGACTGGTCGATCTAAGATCGGAACCCATTGATCTGGCGATCCGGCATGGGCTTGGCCAGTATCCGGGATTGGTTTCGGAGTGGCTGTGTTCGCCAGAGCTGGTCTTGGTTGCCAGTCCTGCTTTGCTGAAAAGACACGGGCACTTGAACACCTGCCGATAGTCTGCGCTACAAATTGCTGCCCGATTGCACCGGTAAAGATTGGTCGATCTGGTTTGAGTCGCACGGGGTCGATGCCAAAGACGCCGACTATGGCGCACAGTATGGCAAATTTTTTGACTGTCAAAGCTGCCATTGAAGGTCAAGGGTTGGCCCCGCTCAAAGATGTGTTCGTGAACGAGGGCATTGTTGCGGGACAACTGGTCCGGGCTTTGCATACGGCATGGCCCACGGCGTTCGCATACTACGCAGTGTCATTTAGTGAAGTGCGCGATAAGCCATCCGTTTCCACATTGATTAAATGGCTCAAAAAAGATCTGCGTTGATCGAAAGGTCCTACAGGCTGCCTCCCATTACATAGACGGTGCAAGATCGACAGGTTTGTCGCCTCCGTGGACAGATACAGCACGTTGGCTAAGATGATCGCCTTCGACCACATTCAGAACGATCCTGATTTTCACTTTTCCGGAATGCTATTTGCCTGCAGCAAGTCGACCGTCTTTCACATGTTTCTCGCAGTGGTTCTGGGTTTATTTTCTCATCCGACTTCTCGGCAGTTGCGGTGAGCCAGAAACATGTTCTTGGTAAACTAAGCCTTTTGACCGACTGGATTGCCGTCGGACGTGCATAAATACATCACCGTTCTGGTGGGTGACACAGCTTCATGATAGTTAAGATCTATTAATTCATAGTATTTAGGTATTTTTCAATACGGCGACCTGGTCGTAAAGCTTTAATAAGGGAGGTGTTGGCTAGATGCTTCTCTTAGCCCACCACCACTGATCCTACGGGTGATTACAGTTAATTGAGAATTGATATAATGAAGCAATTAGAGAAGATTCCGCCCCCGAATGCCCTACGTGCATTGATAAGGACGAGCTTATGAAACTGGATCTCAAATCCATGAGTCGAAAGGAGCTTGAAAGGCTCCGTACGCATATCGACAAAGCGTTGCAAAAACTGATCGGTAGCGAGAAGAAAGCAGTAAAAATGCACGGTTTTTCTTTGACAGAGATCGTGGACACGACACCAATGGCTGAGCCCAAAACGAAGTTTGCCCCCAAATATGCGGATCCGACAGACAAGACCAAGACTTGGACTGGCAGAGGCAAGCCGCCGGACTGGTTTAAGGCAGCACTAAAATCTGGGAAAACGCCGGACGACCTTGCAGTTTAATTTTTTGTCATCGGTCGGGCATCTGCTTTCACGGCGCGTGGGCCGCTCATATGTTTGTGGTCAGTTGAACACTTTCAGCTTCGTAGTAGGGCAAGCATTGTGCGCCCCGAGGCGACGACAGAGCGACTGCAACACCGCAGGGCGGGTTAACTTCGCCGTGTATGGAACTGATTGGGGCACTAGTATGTCGGACCTTCTCGAAGAGCTGAACATCTACCTGAGATCTGATGATGGCGCATCAGATTGTCTAATGCTGTCTGATCTTGATGGGTTTTTGACCGGATTGATGTGTAGTCCCAAACCCGTTGCAAACTGGTTCGATGTCGCCTTTGTTTCTGGCGCCTTAGTGCCATCGCACATTAAGCAACTGGTTGGACGCCGGCTCAAAGATATTGAAAAGTCACTCTCCGCCCAATCAGGGGTGTTGGAACCAGCGTTCTGGCAGGCGCCGAAGGGCCATGCCATCGCAATATTGGTGTGAAGGGTTCATGGAAGCCGTGCAACTGAATACCACACTTTGGGATGCATTCGGTCAGACGGCAATCGGAGCAAAGCTTATGATGCCGATCTTGGTCCATATGTTTGATGAGAATGGCAAGTCAGTGCTTGGGATGGCGCAGGGGGACATTGATGAGACTTTGGACATCGCAGCAGATGCGATCCTACAAGCCGTACCTCTCATCGATCAGGAAATGAGGCAGTTTGCATGATCTCGAGCAAGTGCTGAGTTAACGCAATCTTCGTATGAATGCGGTAGTGAGTTGTCCAATGAACGTTTGGATTTGCCTCTGGGCGGGGAGGGGCTTTCGTCGCAGTCTACCTGATGGGGTCGTCTAATCGCATAGTATTTTGCGAGCACTTTTTCCCATAGTCCAGCAATCGGTTACCTTTTCGGGCTACAACGTAGCTTTTGCAAAGCTGGTCTTGCCAGCATGATGCTGGTTCGATGTAATTCCAATGTGCCCATCTCATAGGCGTGCTTGATAAACGTCAGCGACAGTCCAGGCTACGTCCCTGCGGGACCTCGAAAGCCTGCGATCAAGCAGGCAACAGGTGGGGTAGCAACGGGTCAGATCGTGGTTGGCGCGGTTTCCGGCTGGAAAATGGTCCCATCGACCCAAATCCGATGGAGTATGATGGCGATGCGGCGAGCCAGAGCAGCCATCGCAATCTTTCGGCCACGGCGTTGTGCGAGTTGGGCGCCCCATGTTCTCAGTCATGTTGAGCTGCCAGGGTCCGTCATGACGGTTGCAGCCTGACACAATGCCCGCCTCAGGTTAACATCACCGGCTTTGGTAATCGCCTTCAGCGCTCCCTTCACCTGTTGCGTCTCCATCAGGACGGCATTCAGGCCAGCTTCGGTCAGACCGCGATGCAACCATTGCGACAACACTTCCGTCCAGATCACCCAGCCAGCGCGACAGAGCCTCAGGCTCGCTCAAGGCCTCTGACCTTGCCGTGCTCGCAGATCACGCAGATTGCAGTCTTGGCTAGTTATACGTCCAGTCCGATAAACAGTCTCATCCCGTTGTCCTCCATGTGGGTTCAATACGGGAATTGCTGACCGCTGGGTGGGGCAAGAAGGAGTGCACCAAAAGTGCTCACGAAACCAAAGATCCAGTCGTCGACCCGCAGGCTTTGCTCATTCGGCGGGCGACGCATCAGGATGAATGCAAGCACTACGAGTTGGTCCACAAGGTAGATCAGCGTGACATACGATCCCATCTCAAGGTAGCCATTGATCGTAAGCGGTGCAAACTACCCCTGTCATTGGGTCTTCCCGCCTTAGACAACAAGCCGTATATTGGCGGTACGCCAATACGGGGACGAAAATTGGGCGCAATCGGCCCACAGCCGACTTTGGACGTGTTGTTCAGTTTCTGCGGTAGCAGCCCGCTTTCCTGCCATTCGCTGCGGGCGCAAAATAGCGCGACAACCGAGCTCACCAAGTGGGCGGACTTTGCCGCCTTTCATTAATTAATGGCGGGCGTCGTCTTCCTACGTCGGTAGCGTTGTCGTCAGGGTGCCGAGATCAGCCTTGACCCCCCTGCATAGACTTGGGTCCACCTGATTACTGCGTAGGACTTGCGAAGCCCTGTCGGCCAGAACGGGTCTTCTTTGACTAGTCGATCCACCTCGGCCTCGTTGTTGGCCTCGACAATCCACATTCCGTCTCGACCCATGCTTGCAGGATCCGACAATGGGCCCGCTGCCTCGATCTTGTCGGAGTTTTGTTCCAGAAAATCGAGATGATGTGCCATGTGGCTTTTGCGAATATCCGGGTCCGCATCCGGGGCGTCTTCAAACAGGATGATGAACTTCATTTGCTGGCCTCCTTACTGCCTCTGATACGCAGCTTAGCCCATCATTTCTGAAGATTGAGTCGGCATCTGTGCTGACATAGACTGCAAAAATGCAGAGCCATGATTGGAACGATCTCAAATTCCTCCTCGCGCTTCACCGCGCCGGAAAACTTAAGCAGGCCGGGAATGCCGTCGGAGCCAGCGATACAACGGTCGCCCGCCGGATCAGGGTACTTGAACAGAGTTTGGGAACCGCCTTGTTCCTGCGCAGCGCCGATGGACGATACGAACCGACAGATGCGGCGTTGCAAATTCTGAAGCACGCCGAAGCAATCGAATCGGAAAACCGCGCCATAATGGAGATATCACGCGACAGTGCGGGCCACATTGTAGGCGCTGTGCGCATTAGTTCCGTGCCGATGATTGTGAACCGCATACTGGTGCCCAATCTTGCCTCTTTGGCTCGTCGGCATCCTGATCTGACGATCGAGTTGGTCCCTGCATCTGACAATCTCGACCTTTCCAAACGCGAGGCGGACCTAGCGCTGCGTTTTGCGCGGCCGAGTGGTGGCGGGTTACGGACCAAAGCGCAGAAACTCGGCGAGATGACATTCGCCGCTTATGCGGCGCGTTCGATCGATCCCATGGATTGCGGGACGCTGGGTTGGATCGCCTATGACGACCTGAACGCCGGGTTGCCGCAGGCTCGATGGATCGAGACCGTCACGAAGGCGTCCTCCGAACGGCGTGCGTCCTTGAAAGTGGCGGATGGTGAAACAGCAATAGAAGGCGTGGCCATTGGCCTGGGCAAGTCGCTTCTTCCACGCGCGATTGCGGACGAGGACCCGCGATTGCGGGTACTCTGTGTGGAAGGCGAACCGGTGCTGCCGGCAAGGGAGGTTTGGCTTCTCTCTCACATCGATCAAACTTCAAGATTATCGGTCATTGCAGCGAAGGAATGGCTGACCGGTCTCAATTGGCGATAGGGGCGTGCGCGAATGCGGTCATTCAATGACTTTGCATCACTCTGCTCGGTGGGGTGGCGGCTGGAGTTGCGGCTCTGGTAGGGGGTGCTGCCGCTCTCGCAGGCGGAGGGGATGCGGGTGGGGGTGGCGATGGCGGAAGCGCCAATGAGGCCCCGGTGTTCACCTCTGGAGCGACCGTCTCTGTGGCCGAGAACACGGCCACGGCTGTCTATACGGCCACGGCGACGGATGCTGATGGCGACCCGCTGGAGTTCAGCCTCTCGGGCACAGATGCGGCGTTGTTTGAGATTGATCCCGCGACCGGGATTGTGACGTTGAATGCGGTGCCGGACTTTGAGGTTCCCGGCGATGCTGGCGAGGGCGGCAGTGTTGCTGGCGACAATGTCTATGACATCGTGATCACCGCCAGTGATGGCACCAATCCCGGTGAAGATATCATTGCCTGCATTGCCGGTGAAGTTATCCGCCACGCCATCTGTACCAGCCTGGGTGACCGTAAGCGTGTTTTCCGTCCCCGCCGCACCACCATAGATGACATAGGCCTCTCCGGCATTGAAACCGCCATCATCGCCGGCAGGTACGCCGACAATCAGATCATCAAAGCCATCGCCATTCACATCTCCTGCAGACGAAACTGAACGGCCAGCCAGGTCACCCCTTTTATCACCCTGAATGATGAAGCCCTGATCGGCTGCCAGACCTGTCAGATCGATATTGGCCAGCCCTGTACCAGCATAGAGGACATAGGCCTCTCCGGCATTGAAACCGCCATCATCGCCAGCAGGTACGCCGACAATTAGATCATCAATGCCATCACCATTCACATCTCCTGCAGACGAGACGGACCAACCAGCCTGGTCCCAGATTTTGGAAAGATGCCCAACATGCCGCCGTGATGCCTCGTCACTACAAAATGTGAGCCGGTGGCATTGCCGAAATCCTACAGGGCAAAGCCGACATTTATGGACGATGCAGAGAACGCGAAAATTGAGCCCAAAGTGCTGGATGCTGCACGCGGGGTGAATGACTAGGGTGCGCAGAAGGCGGACTTTGCAAAGTTTAGCGGGCGGACCATTGCTGCCGTTGATCGAGGGGCATCGTCGCTGCGGTGCGGCCCGCCAATGCCGTCGTTTGCTGCCATAGCGAAGCGATCGCATAAGTGTTCTGGGCGCGGCAGATGAACAAGCAGGGATTTGTTGAGTTCCTTGCGGCCTCCGATGACCCTGATGGTGATGTTTAAAGACATGTTGTTTGGAGTAGGCGACTTATTTTCGATACTCTTGCAGACCTAGCTCGACCCACATCCAACCAAAATCATACTCTTCGATTGCGTCATTGCGGTGCTTTGCGCTGTTGTTTTCCAGCTTCTTTAGCCAATCAACCACCTTTGCACGGCCAGCTTTGCTGCGCGCTGCTTGGCGGGGTGATTTACCACCCAGTGCTGGTATCGGCGCATCAAGCGTTTCGCGGTAGTGCCGATCCATGTGTTCCTGAATGATCTGCCGCGCGATCTCAGGTGGTACTTCGTCGGCATCTTCAAAATCGCGTTCGTCTTGTTCCTCAGCCATCATCTGTTGGACTGTACGGATTGTAGTTAGAGGTTGCCTTAAACGGTCGTCAGCCGCTTTCATCACTAACTCACCCACCCTTTCGGCGCGCGCCGCTGAATTCACATTGATCAGCAGGGATTTTCCTTTGAGCTCCAGATGGCCTAGCACCGTCCGGCCATCAGTCTGGGAGTCCAACATCAAGCTATCGCCTCGCATCGGGCTTTGGTTGCCATGTGGCGCAAGCCAAACCCAACGCCGCGGTCCATCGGGGGCAAAGCCATTCAATACGTTCAAACAAGCAGCAATATCCTTCTGCAGAACGCCTTTCGCGAACGGGAACCTCAGATCATGGAACACGATGTCGTCGCCATCAGCGTTGCTAAACTCTGGCATATCTTCGGAAAGCGCCCGGTCTAAAGCGGTAAAAAGCCAAGCACTGGTGAAGATGGGCGCGCATTGCAACAGCTGGTCTGTTGTGAGTTCCACGTCCGCTTCGGTGTCTACCTTCAACACAGCGGACAGGCCATCAAACAAAAACGCGGAGGCCTCGGCGGAAAAAGCCAAGAGCGCGCCCGAGATCACATGCGCGTCACCTTCGGCGATCACGCGAACGACGATCCGATCCCACTGCTTCAAAGACTGTGTGGCTGAGCCTTCAAGCACCTTGATCGGCCCTGCGTCTCCGAGCAGATCCTTTAGCACCATGGACATTCCCGGTTTGACGTCGCTGACTTCATAAAGGCTGACAGGCGTATCTCGCAGGGCCGCAAAATACGTACGATTGGGAGCTGTTTCGTTCCACCCACGACGTTTGAGATAGAGATCGACGATATTGCCATCTTCATACTGACGGCTCAGGAAGTCCTCAAAGCCGCAGCCCCATAACACGCCAGGCCAAGGCTCACCTAACACCTCGTCGAGTTCGTCATGTTCGAGGTCGAACTCTTCGAGCGCGGGCATCAAGTGTTCTGCCACCACCTCCTGCAAACGTCCGAACCAAAGATCATCCTTACTAATGAAGGTCAGCAAATCTGAGATGTCATTTCGCAAGTCAGCTCTCCAACTCTTGGCCGTAATCACCGCAATCCATAGTGCTTCTGCTCACCGGTGTCAGCAGTTGGATGTCGCAGTATTGGAAGAACGCATCTGCGAAAACCGTGCCAGGAATTTGGGTGGGTTTGATTCCCATGGACCCATAATTTGACAAAGATATTGCTGTCAGCGTCAACGCCGTCAACGTGGCCTTCCAACGGTCGCCGTCGATGTGCTCAGCAACCTCAATAATCAGCTTGTTTCTTACGCTGGCAACCGATGGTCACATAGCAGTGCGCAGCATTACAGCTTGACGAAACCATTATTGCTGGCGTTCTCTGCCGCCATGGAGATCAATGAAGACAACGTTGACGACGCGGTACTGGCGCTGCTTTGGTTGACGCTTCACGACGGGCGTCGTGCCTGGAAGGGCCACGACTGGGATGTGCTCGGTCGGCTGCACCAGAAAGGACTAATTCTGGATCCGGTTGGCAAGGCAAAGTCGGTCGTGCTGACAAACGACGGTCTGCGCCGTTCAGAAGATTTGTTCAAAGCCCTTTTTACCAATGTACCCAAGACCTGACTGAATGGGTAAGCGTGACTGGCAGCAACGTTTGATGTGGACGGCCCACACAGGACATTCAAAATCAGGTGGCAAATGGTGGATGAGCGGGACCGAATGAGCTTTCGCTGCGACTGAGCGACTGTTTGGTGAGGCCGTGTTGACAAAATGAAGGTCTGACAAGCGTAGGCCTCACCATAGCCGATATCTATTCAATTATAGGATTCCAGTATTTTCCATTTTGGTGATCTGGTTCTTATGCTGGACGCGAGACGAATTGAATGGAACGTCGGCCAGGAAGAGAGAGCCAGGTTTCTGCTCATCATCGGCACGTACAGCATGCAAACGAGATCAAATCAATTGCTCACCAGCTTGAATTGGAGAACGTAATGACCGTTATGAACACCCCACCTGCCGCAGGTCATGATTTTGTTGGCATCAGTGAGTTCCTGGTCAAT
>NZ_JBKQXN010000218.1:0-276 GCF_046762905.1 Yoonia sp. R2-816
CCAGTGCAATTGCAACAAGCATCTTTGGTTTGCGTTTCAACATGCGGTCCAGCCAGGAGCCGTCCTGGACAGGCTTTCGACCCACCCATGCAATGCGCGTCATTGCGCCAATGATAAGTAGACGACGAATATCAACCTGAATCGCCCCGAGTTTGTCGGAGACCATCAACTTAAGTAAGGATGATTGTTATGACAAAAAGCAAAATGGCAAATCGCTACTCACCTGAGGTCCGCGCGCGTGCGGTTAGGATGGTGTTTGAACATCAAGGTTCGTAT
>NZ_JBKQXN010000219.1:0-3607 GCF_046762905.1 Yoonia sp. R2-816
TTGGGCTCCAAGCAGACCTCGGATGCGGCGCAGCATCAGCTCTCAACCGTTATTCGCCGCATCTTGCATTAAGGTCCGGTGTTGCTGTCGGAGGTTTGTCAGCATCAGCACGATTGTCTATGCCGTTTCACTATTTCTCCAACGGTGTTTTTCGAAATTCCGAGGTCACGAGCGATCCAGCGATATGAACGGCCATCTGCAACCAACTCCAGTACCTTCGGCATGAGTTTGTCAGATTTCGGCCGTTGGCCCGGCTGGCGGCCAAGTTTTTTGCCGCGTGCACGGGCTGCGGCCAGACCAGATTTCACGCGTTCACTGAGGAGATCACGTTCAAACTGGGCAATTCCAGCTAACATGGTCGCCATCATGCGACCGTGTGGCGTGCCAAGTTCGAATGTCATGCCACTCATTGCGACAATAGAAACCTTCCAGCCAGCCATTCTGTTCAGGGTGTCGAGTAAATCCTGTGTAGACCGCCCCCATCGGCTGAGTTCGGAAACCAGTACAACGTCAATCTTTCGCGCCTGAGCCAAAGCAATGATCTTACTGCGCTCAGCACGATTTGCTTTGATGCCAGATGCAGTTTCCTTGAAGGTGCAGATCACATCATACCCACCGCGTTCGGCAAAAGCTGTCAGTTCTGTAACCTGTCGTTCGCAGGATTGGTCTGACGTGGAAACGCGGGCATAAATGGCAGCACGTTGTCCCAATTGAACCCCCTCCGATTTTGGCGTTGTAAGTTGTTGATTTTGTTGGTGCGTATATTGTCCCGAACAGACTAATGTTTAACAAGGACAATATCAAATGCCAAGACGCCAGATTTTGACAGAGCGCAGCCGCGCATCACTCTTTGATCTACCGATTGACGAACCTTCGATGTTGCGACACTACACCTTGGCCGATGACGATATTGAGCACATCCGCGCTAGACGCCTCGCACACAATCAACTCGGATTTGCGCTTCAGCTTTGTGCCTTCCGCTATCCGGGCCGTTTGTTGATCGCGGGCGAGGTAATTCCCTTGGAAGTGGCAGAATTTGTTGCAGCCCAAATTGGAGTTAAGGGTGTCGATCTAGCCGGATATGCCGAAACCGACGTGACACGGCGACGGCATTTGGTCGATCTTAGATCTATCTACGGGTACAAGATGTTTACCGGGCGCGGGTCCCGTGATCTGAAAGATTGGCTCGACGTGCAAGCTGAGCAGGCACGATCCAACGAAGACCTGGCGCGGCGTTTTGTGGCAGAATGCCGACGAACCCAGATCATTTTACCGGCTGTCTCCAGCATAGAGCGATTATGCGCGGACGCGCTTGTTGAAGCGGAACGACGGATTGAGGCACGCATTGTCAGCCGATTGGGTCAGAACTTGCAAGTTCAGCTCGACGCATTGCTGTCGGAAGACGTGGCTGGTCGGCTCAGTCGGTTTATCTGGTTGCGCCAATTCGAGGTGGGCAAGAACTCCGCCGATATCAACCGTCTGCTTGATCGTCTGGAAATTCTAAAACAGTTTGATCTGCCTTCCCGCTTTTTTGACGATGTGCCGCCCCATCGGATCACGCGCCTGCGCCGTCAGGGTGAGCGCTACTTCACCGATGGTTTGAATGATATTACGAGCGACCGGCGTTTGGCTATTCTTGCCGTCTGTGTCTTCGAATGGAAAGCGGCAATCGCCGATGCGATCGTGGAGACCCATGATCGCATCGTTGGGAAAACTTGGCGTGACGCCAAGAGGCTGTGTGATGCCCAGTTCGCGGACTCAAAGACGGCGTTACAAACGACCCTGCGAGGCTTCTCCAACCTGGGCGCCGCGTTGATTGAAGCGAGCGGCGACGGTGTGGACCTCGAAGATGCAGTTATTTCTACTGGCGGCTGGGATGACCTTGAGCAACTTGTCGCAATGGCAACGCAACTGACCGACAAGATGGCTGCCGAGCCCTTGGCCCATATATCTCAGGGTTTTTACCGCTTCAGGCGCTATGCTCCGCGTATGATAACGGCGCTGGATACAAAAGCGGCACCCATTTCTGAACCGTTGATTGAAGCTGCCCAGATCATTGGGGATGGCGAAAGCAAAGCCAACCACCCGGCGACATTCTTGCGGCGCAACTCCAAATGGCACCGCCATCTTCAGGCGCAAGGTGCCGGTGATCACAAACTATGGGAAGTCGCCGTCCTGTTTCACATGCGTGATGCTTTTCGTTCTGGAGATATCTGGTTGTCTCATTCGCGGCGGTATGCAGACCTCAAACAGGCTTTGGTCCCGCTGGCAGCGGTGCAAAATACACCACGCCTGAGTATTCCATTTGAGCCGATGGCATGGTTGGAAGATCGCAAGACACGAATGGCGGACGGCTTGAGCAGGCTCGCCAAAGCGGCCAGACACGGTGCCATACCGGGTGGTTCAATCGAAAACGGAACGCTCAAACTCGACCGACTGTCAGCGAATGTTCCGGCAGAGGCGGATCAACTCGTCCTTGATCTTTACCGCCGCCTTCCTGATGTGCGCATCACAGACATGCTCCTCGAAGTGGACAAGGCTACTGGTTTTACCGATGCCTTCACGCATCTTCGAACTGGCGTGCCTTGCTCCGACAAAATTGGATTGTTGAACGTCCTACTAGCTGAAGGTCTCAATCTTGGACTGAGCAAGATGGCCGAAGCGTCCAACACCCACGAATATTTCCAGCTCTCCCGTTTGTCGCGATGGCACATCGAGAGTGATGCCATCAATCGGGCGTTGGCAACGGTGATCGAAGCGCAATCATCTCTGCACATGGCACAGTTCTGGGGTGCGGGCACAACGGCATCAAGCGATGGTCAGTTCTTTCCCACCACCCGTCAAGGTGAGGCCATGAACCTCATCAACGCTAAATACGGCAACGATCCAGGGTTGAAAGCGTACACCCATGTCTCGGATCAGTTTGGCCCCTTCGCAACACAGGACATCCCCGCGACAGTCAGCGAAGCGCCCTACATTCTCGACGGTCTGTTAATGAATCCGACCGGTCGAAAAATCCGCGAACAATATGCGGACACCGGCGGTTTCACGGATCACGTTTTTGCTGTGACGTCACTTCTGGCCTATCGGTTCATCCCGCGCATTCGCGATCTTCCGTCCAAACGTCTGTATGTCTTTGATCCAGCATCCACACCGAAAGAACTGAAGGGACTGATTGGCGGCAAAATCAGAGAAAGCACGATCATTGAGAACTGGCCTGACATCCTAAGAAGTGCGGCCACCATGGTTGCAGGCATCATGCCGCCCAGCCAGCTCCTGCGAAAGTTTGCGTCCTATCCCCGCCAGCATGACTTGGCTGTAGCACTTCGGGAAATTGGTCGCATCGAGCGCACGCTCTTCATCATTGACTGGTTGCTTGATGCCGACATGCAGCGGCGCGCCCAAATTGGCCTGAACAAAGGCGAGGCGCATCATGCCCTTAAAAACGCTCTGCGTATTGGTCGTCAGGGCGAAATCCGTGATCGAACCGCAGAGGCACAACACTACCGCATGGCGGGTCTCAATCTGCTCGCTGCAATCATCATCTTTTGGAATACTAACCAGCTAGGGAAAGCGGTTCAGCAGAGGCGAAAGGCTGGATTGGACT
>NZ_JBKQXN010000220.1:0-31353 GCF_046762905.1 Yoonia sp. R2-816
TGGAGAAATAGTGAAACGGCATAGACAATCGTGCTGATGCTGACAAACCTCCGACAGCAACACCGGACCTTAATGCAAGATGCGGCGAATAACGGTTGAGAGCTGATGCTGCGCCGCATCCGAGGTCTGCTTGGAGCCCAAATCGACCAATGCTGCGCAACGAATGAATGTCGGCATTCAGCAAAACCTAACATGTTATCCGCGTGGATCGACTTTGACTCAAATCCGCTTTTGACGTGATCCGGTAAGCTAACTCTCCCCGTTCGATTACGCATTTTAGGGAGTGTCTTCGCTTGACCACTGTGCTTCAGTTTTCCGAGAACACAACAGATGCAAAGTAGGACCTAACAATGATGATGCTGGCAAATTTTATTCAAACAAGTAACGTTCCGACAGTCGAAGTCTTGCAGTCATCGATTGAAAAACAAGGGTTCCGCCTGACATTGCCGAGTTCGTGGAACACAAGAAGCGCAGAGGCGGTTGTTGCATTTGAGCTTGCCGGTGGCCGTGTTGACCCAGTTTATGATTACGACAAATTGGAACCAACTTTCTGCGACATTGATAGCTTTGTGGAGGATGAAGAATTAGACGACTCTATGGAAGTCCGGTTGCGAACGGTAGTAGGTGATCGAACAGGATGCTTGAGCATCGTGCTAGCAGGAGAACCTGAACATGCCGCTGCCGGTTTTATGCTTAGTTACTGCCTGTCAAAGGACTTTGATGCCATGTGCTTTGATGCTGACCTTATGACAACAAATAATATCGAAGCACTCACACCTGAAGCACTCAAGGCGGAGATCACCTATCTCGTTGATGAGCATTTTCAAACTTCATAGCGCTTCAGTTCATATCCAAACCGGACATACGCGATGCAATTCGCGAAGGCTGCTTCGTCCCGCATCTGTTGAGTTCGAACACGACGCAGCGAAAGGTCGGTTCTCCGAGACCCGCCGTATATCCTCTGCGCAGCGAAGGTTTCAAAAGAGCCCAAGGCGGTCCTTTTGATTTTGTGCTGCGTGCGCATGCAGCGGTACGATCGCTGCATAAGCGAAATATACAATGCCGCAACGCAGCTGAAGTAGCGGTCGTTGATGCAAAGCGCAGTGAAGAAGTCGATGTAAGAAAGAGGATGTGGGAGGAGCGGTCATCCATGACAAGACATCGAACGACCGCTTCTCCTAAAAGTCAATTCACCGCTGCAAGACTTGGCCTGCCGCCGACATGGGTCACTACATAATAGATCTGCCGCTCAAGCGATCCGAAATTCGTGCCCGTTGAATGCTCGCGCGGCAGGACGATGTAGCGTCCCTCGGCGCAGGCTGTGAGGATGTCGCACCAGCCAGGCAGGACGTCGTTCAATCGTTCGAAAGGGCTAGCAGCCGTATCACCATAAGCCACAGTGAAGGTATCAAAAAGGTAGTCAGCGTTATGCTCTGGCATCGTCTCAGCGCTAACCGTTTCTCCCCAGATCACACCCCGATCTGACATGGATTGCGCAAAATCTGTCCGCACCATGCCGAGGTCTTCCAGAACCTGCGTCAGACCGCCATATCCAGCGTAAACCTCAAGGCTGCCATCCCAGCCTTGGATCTTGGCGTAACTTGCGCCTTGCAATTGCGGCACCCAACGACGGGCATCCTCGATCAAGGCGGTATAGCGCGCGCGTTCAAATTCAAACCTGTCCATAACACCCGCCGCATCCGCGATGGCGCGGGTGCTCACAAAGGCCTCATTCGATCGCGGGATCAGTACGACAGGCCCGGCGGTACGCAGCTTTTCGATGTGGTTGGCGTCTGCATCCTCCCATTCAAGGATCAAGTCGGGCGAAAGGCCGGCGATGGTTTCATAGTCCCATGCATTCCACTGCCCGACAAACGCAATGCCGGAGTTTTCGAAATCCAGGCCATAGAACAAGTCAACCGCGCGCATATAAAGCGTTCCATCGTCCGTCATGCGGCCCATGGAACCAACGACAGGCGCGCCAAGCTCGATCAATGTCAAAGTGATCGATTGATCATGCATGCCGATGATGCGTTCAGGCTGAACGGGGATTTCAACCTCTGTACCAGAGGCGTCTGTGACCGTGCGCATGTCCTGTGCGGCAGTTGCGGTCGCAAACAGGATTGCGGCCAAGAGAGTAACGAGTCTCATAGTCTGGTTTTCCTTATCGTGAGGTGTGGTTGTCTGCCCGCAAGTAGGTCCTGCGCAGATAGTTGCGGAACCGGTCGGTGCGGCTTGCGTCGTCACGCAGAACGCAGGTGGTGCAGTAATCCGGTTTGCCGGGGCGAGTGTAAGCGCGGCAGCATCCGCCGCGCACTCGCAGCCACTGGCCGATCTCTGGCGCTTCGGGCAAAGTGATGTGGTCAAAACGGACTTTGCGATTGGTCAGTTTCGTGCCCGGTTCCCGCAAGATGGACATTGCAGCATCCATCCCCTCTTGTTCGCGGTCCAGTGCGCGACCGTGGGTCAGAAATGCATAGGCGATGCTGTCCCCGACCAGCCTGTGAAAGGCTGTGTTGCTCAGCTTGCTCAGATGGGTCATGTCTCCGACCAAAGGGTGGAAAAGACCCTCTACCGTCTTTGCAAAGGCATAGGGCGACAGTGACGGTGCAAATGCGAGCGCGTCAGGCGTCAAGGTCAGGTCAAACGCCTGGGAAACGCCGTTTTCGCCGTCCTCCGTCCACTGCACGAAACGCGGACAGACATGCACCGCATCCATATCTGCCCCAACAACCCAGTGCCCGCGCAAGGCCAAGGCGGCAAAGGTCTGGACCACCGCAAAACTCAGATCACCCATCAGGTAGGCTGCACATAACTTTGTGTCCGGCCCGTCTACGTCAATCGCGGCATCCGCCATCCACCGCCTAAGTGTCGGCACCGGCACGGCTTCAAGGGACACGGCGTCCGCGTCTCTCTCCAGCCCTACGATCGGTGAAAAGTCATCGTCCAGCCGTGGCAGGGCAATGGCCTGGTCTTGCCATGTCTGGCGCATATGGATCATTCGATCACCAGATCGCGGTTGATGCTGTCATCCAGCAACACGGCACTGATCTGCTCCATTCCGTTGACGATCTTGCCCCAGGCCGATCCGACCATCTGTGATCCGTCAAGGACATAGATTTGCCCCGCCTGCGCAACCGGCAATGCCTGCACAATTGGCTCGGATATAAACGCGTCGTATTCCGAAGAAGCACCACCCGCATCCGCATCGAACGTGAGGAACATCATCACATCGGCGGCATGATCGCCGATGAGCTCAAGGCTCTTGTTTGCGCGATCCGTGCTCCAGTCCGCCTCGGCAGGGGTCATGGTAGGATCGAGCGCGCGGCGGATCGCACCGAAGGCTTGTGTCGGTTCAATGCCATAGAACCCGTCGCCCTCATGTTCGCGGGTGACCACCGACAAGGTTGTCGTGTCCATCAAGTCACCAAGCTCCGCACGCACTTGGGCAGCGCGGACCTGCATCTGGGCCTGCAATTCTGCCGCGCGGTCGGTGCGGTTGACTACATCGGCAAACTGAAACAACGCGTCTTCGAGCGGCTGGTTGAACATGTCGATCACGACAACGGGCGCCACACCGTTGAGCAGGTCAGGAGCCTCGGGTGGCCATGGCGATGCGATGATGAGGTCGGGTTGCAGCGCTGCGATTGTCTCGACATCCGGTGGACCGCCGTAAGATCCAACCCAAATCACAGCAGAAGTGTCATACCCCTCCATCCGGCGGAAAATCTGTTCGCCCGCGCTGTTGACGTGCCCGGATGACCCGATTGGTGTCACGCCAAGTTCCATGAGTGGTAGAAGTCCGTTCTGATCCTGTAGCGTAACAATCCGCTGTGGATCGATAGGGATGCAGGTTGCGCCGCCCGCATGGGTGAATGCACGCAAGCCCACGTCACAGTTCAGAGCAAATGCAGGTGTGGCAAATAGGGCCACGGCAAATGTGGCAAGTGCAAACCTTGGGGTCATTGGGTCTTTCCTTCGGTCAAATCTATGGGCGCCTTCGGAGACGCTAGAGATGCGTTCAATGCCGGCTCGAGACGATCCAGCGCATAGGGTAGGCTGAGGAGTGAGGCGTGACTGAATGCGCCGGTCAGAAGATCATCAACGAAGATCTCGCCACCCTTTAGGACATCGCGGCCCGGCAGGTTCAGAACCGGGCTGAAATCCTCCTGTGAAGCAAACCAAAGGATCACATCGGCGTCGATATCGGGCAGGCTTTCGCCACTGATATCCACGGCAAAGCCACCCTCTGGAACCAATGCATCCACTGCGGCGGGTGTCGCAAAGCCCAGATTTGACAGGATTTGCGGCCGCACATCGCCGCTGCCGTAGACGCCCAGCCGCCCATCCCAAACATAGGCCACGCTGGCGGTCCGTCCTTGCCAGTTGGGATTGGCCGTTTGCAGATCATCAAATCGTGCGTTGAGGCGCGCTATTGCAGTCTCTGCCTGTTCCAGGCGACCGGTTGCCAGTCCGGCAAGGCGCGCGCGGGCGTCCCATGGCATTTCGTAGTCGCCAACACCGTCGGACACTGCAACGACAGGCGCAATCTGCGACAGTTTTGCGTGCATGTCCGTATCAATGCCGGACCACATGGCGAGGATGACATCCGGGTCTGTTGCTGCCAATGCCTCAAGGTCGATCTCGCGGTGTATCACCAGCGGATCACTTGTCAAAAACTCTACTGCCCAGGGCCAGACGGTTTGTTCGTAGTCGCCATACCAGTAGCGGATTGCGACCGGTTGAATACCAAGGGCGAGCAGGTCGTCCGCACCGTTGAAGTCAAGCGTCGCAACCCGGTCAGGTCGCTCGGCGATCACGGCGGGGCCAAACCTTGTTTCAACAGTAAGAGGGAATTCCTGAGCAAGCGCAGCGGCGCAGGTGCATATAAGCACGGCCAGCATTGTCAGGGCATTTCGTACATATAAGAGCATTGCCGAATGGCTCCTAGTCTCTGGGTTGCGTGAAAGGGTTGGACATATGCGTAGTCAGCGCAAAGATTGCCGCGCCGACAGCGTCATAAGACGGGGTTGAAACTTCCTCGCGCGGCAGGGCAATGAAACGTCCTTCGGCGCAGGCTGTCAGAACGTCACAATACCCCGGAAAGGCGTTTTCCATGGCGGCGATCGCATCGGTCGGTGTTTGTCCCCGGTCTGTGCGATAGGTCGTAAATACCCAGTCGGCATCGAATTCCTGTAGCCGCTCTGCCGAAAAGGTGGGGTATTCACCGGGTGCGATCGACGCCAGAATATCGACCACTTCGAAACCGGCATCTTCAAGGATCAGAGTGAGATTGCCGTAAGGATAGCTCGTCCAGAAACCGCCGTCCCCGCCATGGATGACACTCACGGTGGTGCCTGCAGGAACCAGCGCCGCCAGCTGCGCGATCTGGGCATCATAGCGTGCCTTCGCGCGGGCCAATTCATCCTCCGCACCCAGTAAGCGCGCATAGAATGCTTGCGCGTCATGTACAGTCGCATCGGTCGCATAAGCAATCGTTGGGGCAATCAGGGTCAACTGATCCATGTTCACCTCGTCCTGCCAATCGGGCCAGATGATCAGGTCAGGTTCGAGTGCTGCAACCAACTCAAGATCAACCGGATAGTCTCCGACAAAAGTGATGTCGGAATTGTCGAACTCGACACCGGTTGAGACGGCAGAGGCACGGATGGTCGCAGTTCCATCCTCACGTAGTGATCCTTGGCTTCCGACGGGGGCGTGTCCAAGTTCAATCAATGGCACGGTGACGTTCTTGGATCCGAGCGAGACAATGCGTTGTGGGTTTTCGGGGATGCAGGTTTCCCCCGTCATATGAGTAAATGCCCGCATGCCGTCACCACATTCCAAGGCAAGCGATGGGGTTGCGGCACAGATGGCCAGAACAGCAAGACTGATACGTCGCATGGACGTCTCCTTTTGATAGGCTACAGAATGTGAGCTGGCTTGGCGCGTAGCGCCTAGAGCTGGCGGGTCGATTGGGTCTTCAGGATCAACAACAGGAATACGGGCACACCGAGGATCGCGGTGAGAATGCCCGCAGGTATTTGGACGGGGGCAAAGGCGATGCGCCCGATAAAGTCTGCCAAGCCGACCATTAACGCACCCGTCAATGCCGTCAGCAACAAATGCTGACCGACACCGGAATACGCCAGACGGCGGGCCAGATGCGGCGCGACGAGGCCGACAAAACCAAGCGGACCGACGGCCGCGACTGCAAAGGCCGCTAGCGCCACCGACAGCGTGATCATCCCGATCCGGGCGGCTCTGATTGGCACGCCCAAACCTATGGAGACCTCCGGCCCCAACCGCAAAGCAGACAGATAGCGTGCCGACCAGATCAGCCCGGGTGTCAAGATCGCCAGACACAGTGTCAGGCTCCAGACCTCGGGCCAACCAACGGCGTGGATCGAACCTGCAAGCCAACCCAAAGCCGCCTGAGCCTGATCGATATCGCCGTAAGTCAGCATGGTATTTGTGATCGCAGCGATAAACGCGGCAACGCCAATGCCCGTGAGGATAAAGCGCATCGTGGCCCCACCCGTGCGCTGCATCGCGATGCTTTGGATCAGGGCGGCGACGATAAGCGCGCCAGCAAAAGCCAGTAAAGGACGCCAGACAAGGTTCATCTCGGGAAACAGCACAATGGCTGACACGACCGCAAGACCGGCCCCTTGGCTGACGCCGACAAGCGACGGGTCAGCCAAGGGGTTGCGGGTGACATATTGCAGGATCGCGCCGGACAGCCCGAACAGCGCCCCAGCAACGGCGGACACGATCGTGCGCGGAAACCGGAATTCCCATAGCACGGTCTGTGCAATCTCTTCGGGTGGATTGCCCGTCAGCGTCTGCCATACGCCGCGCAAGCTCAGCGGATAGCTTCCGCTCATCAGGCTTGCGACACTCACACCGATCAACGCGACGAGCAAGAGTGCGGCGACAACCAGCGCATGGCGATGCAAGCGCAGGGAAATGCGCCCGTTCCAAGGGCTCAGGACCAACACGCTCACAGCCGCGCCCTCACAAGCCACACGAAAAACGGCGCACCCAAGAGGGCGGTGACAATTCCTGTTGACACTTCAATCGGGGCGAGGACCATGCGGGCGGCGATGTCGACAACGAGCAGATAGACAGCACCCAATACCGCCGAAACCGGTACAATCGCGCGGTAGTCCGCCCCGACAATGATGCGCGCAACATGTGGGATCACAAGGCCAACAAAGGCCATCGGGCCAGCGATAGCCACCGCCGCCGCGGTCAGCGCTATGACCGAAAGCATCGCCAACATTTTGACGCGGGCGACATCGACACCAAGACCCACTGCGGTTTCATCCCCCATCGCCAGAGCGGTGACTTGGCGGGCCAACAAGAGAGCCAATAACAGCCCGCCGATCAACCAAGGCAAAGCCCAGAACAACACATCCGTCGATCGCCCTGCCAAAGTACCCGTAAGCCAAACACGCAGGCGGTCGAAACTCTCCTGATCCAGTAAATGGGCCAATGAAATGAACGCCGCGAGGAACCCAGTGATGGCCGCACCCGCAAGCACAAGGGTCAGCGGTGTTGATCCTCCGGGGGCGGCCGCAGCGATCCCCCAGACCAAGGCGGCTGTCACGGCCGCACCCAAAGCGGCGAGCAGTGGGATGAAGGCCGGATCAATGACCTGAAAATAGCCAACGGCCATGACCACGACAAAAGATGCACCGGTCAACAGGCCCAGAACGCCCGGTTCCGCCAGCGGATTGCGCGTGACGCCCTGCATCAAAGCCCCAGCGACTGCCAAAGCCGCCCCCACCAGTACGGCATAAACAGCACGTGGCAGGCGCAGATCAGTGACGACAACATGGTCAAAGTTGCTTTTGTCGTAGGCAACGAGCGCCTCTAAAACGACATGCAACGGTACTGTCTTTGCGCCTACGGCAATGTGCCAGCCAAAGGCCAATATCAGGGCGGCCAAAAGAGCGGGCAAACCGAACCATCCGGCCTTGGTCATGTCGCTGGCCCCGCAATCGCAGGAAGGCAAACGGGTCGGCCTGTCACTGGGTCCATGATGACTGTTGCTTGCAGTCCGAACCCCGCAGCAAGATTTTCAGTCGTAATAACCCGCTCGGGCGCGCCTTGGGCGATCAGCCGCCCGTCGCGCATAATGACAATATGGTCGGCAAACATAGCCGCGATGTTCAACTCGTGCAGAACCACGAGAAGTGTCCGCCCCTTTTCGCGCGCGATTTCGCGCAGCAATGTCATGACATCGACCTGCACCTTGAGGTCCAAAAACGTCGTTGGCTCATCCAGCAGGATCACGTCAGTTTCCTGCGCCAAAACCATCGCGATCCAGCACCTTTGCCTTTGTCCGCCTGAGAGGCTGTCGACGCGGCGATCCGCAAATTCTGCGACATCGGCGGCCTTCATCGCATCCGTCACCGCGCGGCTATCGTCGGCTGACCATTGCCGCGTCAGGCTTTGGTGCGGAAAACGCCCTTGGCTCACAAGCTCATGCACCGTCAGCCCTTCCGGAGCGATAGGCCCCTGCGGCAAAAGCGCGAGTTGCCTCGCAAGATCGCGTGTCGGCATGGCATGAACACTCTGCCCATCCAGCAACGCTGCTCCCGACATTGGTTTGAGGACACGTGCCATCGCTTTCAGCAATGTCGATTTGCCACAGCCATTTGGTCCGACAAGAATAGTCACTTCACCCGGATTTGCCTGCAGGTCGACATCATGGACAATTTTCGTTGCTGCATAACCGACGCACAGACGATCAGCGCGTAGGCACGGCGCGGATACTGTTCCGGTTCGACTGGCAAGAAATTCTATGTCTGTCTTGGCATGCTTCACTTCGAATCTCACAAAATGCAGACTATTTTTATCGGCCTCACGTTTACCTTACTTTTTTAGTCAGGATATGTGAAGACAGTTTGATATGACCGATGCGCAAGACAAGAAATAGAACGACGGTCGCATGCTTACGGTCCTCGCTCGGAAGACTCCGGCTTAGACGCAGACATTGGAAGAAGGCGCAGCATTAGTTACTCCTCACCCAGAGCGGCCGAATGCACATGTAACAACGACGCGGTTGGTCTGCTCCTGAAAGCTGACCTTGCCACGGACGATGAAATCCCTCTGCCAGCGTGGTGCTGTTGATTGGGTTTGGAGTGGGGTAGAGGGGCAAATCACGCCAAGAGTCCGACTTTCCGCAACCACCCCGAAACGCAGAGCCTGGAATGAGGGGCGGATTATCGGCCAAAAACGGCCCTTGCTGCCAAAACAGGTTTGGGCGATCCGGGCACTGCTCGAACTGGCGGGCTATCCACGCGACCTGGCTTTGTTCAACGTCGCCATCGACAGCAAGCTGCGCGGCTGTGATCTGGTCAAACTAGCCGTATCTGACCTGGTGAAGGATGATCGCGTTCGGGAACGCTTCTCAGTGATCCATAGCAAGACCAAGCGCCCAGTCCAGTTTGAACTGATGGAAAACACGCGTGAAACCGTCTTGGCTTGGGTCAAATCGCCAGAAATGTTCGCGTGTCAGTTCATATCTCCCAGCCACTTCCATGACCGGCCACATATCTCAACGCGCCAGTATGGACGATTGGCGCGTGATTGGGGCGCTGCGATTAGGCTATGCGGGTCAAAAGTGAAATAAAGGTTCCTTCAGGTGTTCGTTGGCAGATGGTTGATGATCGAAAAGCGGTCGCGCGCCAGCGTGCGGGCTTCTGCTTGTGATAAAGCGGATATCGCGTCTTCAGGGCTGAGTCCTTTCGCACAGGCGCGATTCCATACACGACGAGCTGACGTGGGCGACCAAGGCAGCGTAGCTTGCGCCAGCCAATGTCTCAGCGACGCAGGCAAAGCGTCGTAGCTGCGCATCGGATCAGCCGAGCGTCGCTTGCATTTGAGCGATGTCGATCCGAGGTTGCGGGTCAAATGTCATCCTCCGGGCTGTCTACCGCATCCAGCACGAGAACGAGGCGGGTCGTTCCGGTCCCTTCGATGGGTGGCGAACGGTGCAGCATACCTGAGGCAGGTTTTTCCGGCCAAAGCGTGCCGCGCAAAAGGATCGGTGCACCCGTTGCAACCGAGAAGACACGCGCAGGGTCCTGGCCGTCGGTTGAAATCCCATATTGCGTTCCCGGGCCACGATAGGTGCACACAAGTCGCGCCGTGATCGCGTCGATATGGAACTTACGACAGGCATTTGTCGTAACCGCCTGAAGGCGCAAGCGGAGATAGGGCGTATTCTTCAGTTCGGCGAAGATCTCAGCCAAGGCGCTAACATCACCGATGAGTTGATCGCGTTCGGTACAATCAGGGGTTCCTGCTGCGTCGCAAAGCGCTGTTACCGCTGAAGTAACAACATTGGTAGGCAAGACAATCCGTCCCTGCGGCAATAGGGATGGATCGAGAGTGTCGATCCATTTCTGAAAAGCGGGCTCGGGTTGTCGGCGCCAGATCGCAGCTGCGCAACCGGGCTGAAGAAATGTCTTGAGGTCTTCGGGCTTGTCCGCGACGGCGACACCAATTGCCTCGTTCCTGACAAGGGCACGCGCCAGCGTCATGCCGCTTCCTCCTGCCGCCGCCAGGCTGGAAACGGATCGGGATAATCTGGCAAATCACCTGGCCCGCTTGTCGCCGTTGCGGGGACCAAGCAGGCATCCAGCCGCGCCTTTAGCGCAGGCCAATCGATACCCGCGCCAATGAACACAATCTCTTGCCGCCGATCCCCCCACGGCTCTTGCCAGTGCTGCTGCATGTAGGCGCGGGCGCTTTCATGATCGGGCCAATTCTCTTTCGGCACCGACGCCCACCAGGTTCCCAGCGGCTTGACGCTCGACAAGGCTCCGGCAAGTGAGAACTCGGCCACCCAACCGGGTCGCGTGGAAATCCAGAAATGCCCCTTCGCGCGGATCACACCGGGTAAATCGCCGTTCAGAACGCTGAGGATCTTCTCCGGAATGAACGGCAGGCGCGCGCGATAGACAAAAGAGGCCACGCCGTATTCCTCGGTTTCCGGCGTGTGGTCAGCAAAGCCATAGAGCTCCTTGGCCCACATCGGATGCTCGTGGGCCTTTTCGAAATCGAACATGCCAGTATCGAGGATCGCTTCGGCGGCGACATCGGAATGGTCCGTTTCGATAATCTTGGCATCAGCGTTCAAACTGCGGATGATTTTGCGGGCCGCGTCCGTCCGCTCATCCTCTTCCCCCAGCGTCTCCCCACGATCCTTTAGGAAATCATGGCTGGAGTAGTCGTTCAGCAGGTTCACGGCATCAACAACCGTTACCATTGTGTCTAGGCGCGAAACGTCTGACAGGCTCTCGCCGAACTCGTCCCGGAAATCGAAAGTGGCGGCGACCGGAAGCGGCTCTGATATCCCGGTCGATTCAATCAGCAGATAATCAAAACGGCGTTCAGCAGCGAGCCTGCGCACCTCTTCCAACAGATCATCACGCAATGTGCAGCAAATGCAGCCGTTCGACATCTCGACGAGCGTCTCATCGGTGCGGCTCAGTTCCGTATCCGCACGCACCAGATCGGCGTCGATGTTCACTTCAGACATGTCGTTGACAATGACCGCGACCCGGCGCCCCTCGCGGTTGTTCAACACCCGGTTCAAAAGCGTCGTTTTGCCCGCGCCGAGAAATCCGGAAAGGACGGTAACGGGAAGGCGCGTGTCTGACATGTCTGATCTCCTGCAAGGACGGCAACGATCATGCAACTTACTCAGTTACTAGATAAATGCAACATCCATTGTTACATAGACTGACAGTTTGAAGGAACGCCGCCTATGAAACGAAACAGCCGTCTATCCCTCGCTCTGCATACCCTCAGCCACATGGCAGGCGAACCGGGTCGTGTGCGCACGTCCGCCGACATTGCCGACCACGCCGGCACCAATCCTGTCGTTGTGCGGCGCGTGTTGGGTAAACTGCGCCAAGCGGGTCTTCTGACCTCGGAAAAAGGACATGCGGGTGGGTGGCAGCTAGCCAAGGCCGCTGACAGCATTACATTTGCGGACGTCTATTTGGCTTTGGACGAAAGGCTCGTGGCAGGAAGCGGTGGCGAGGCAGAACCGTCGCATTGTAGCGTCGAGACGGGCCTGCAAGCACGGGTTTCCGAAGTTCTCCATGATATTGAGGCAAGTCTTGTAGAGCGGCTGCGAGAAACAACAATCACAGATGTACATCCAAGCTCCTGCAGCTATTGCGGAAGCTGAGAGATCCTCGCAAGTTCTTGGAGACAGGTATTTTCTGCTGTAACGGAGCGCAAAAGCTGACACCGATGCCCCAAAATTGAACAGTAGCTTGGTCCGCATCTCGATGGTTGCTCAGTGAGGCAGCGCGTGGAGGGTTTGGATTTGACAGCTCAGACTAGTCTTGAATGACCGTTCTGGCGATATGGGCTGCGATGCAGCAATAGCCGCGCCGCAACTGCGAAGAAGTGAGGTGCCCCAAGTTTCCTAGACACCCGCCTGTTTTAGTTTGAGCTGTCTTTTTTCGAAGTCAACGGGCGACAGCATGCCGTTGTTGGTGTGCTTGCGTTTCGGATTGTAGAACATCTCGATCTCTCCTAGATAGAAGAGCATCGCGATGCTCGGGTTTCGACAAAGTCCCCGAGGAGGTTGTAGGCTAGCAGCTTATGGTTGTGGATCAAGCTTTTGTAAGACCGAACCAGTATGTATTACGCTCATTGCTGAACATACAAAATCAACCGTTCTCATCGTATTTATGAGATTAAAAAGAGACTAAGAATTGAAAAAGGCTTAGCGATCTCTCGCTAAGCCTTTGAATGTGGAACTTCCCAAACCTTTGACACTTTTGGCAGCCGAAACTTCAGGAAACAAGAAAATTACGTCTTTCAATTCTGACCGAAACGTCAAGCACTTCTGACCCAAAATTCAGTTGCGGACCTTCATGCAGCGCGTAGCGAATGTCTCGAAAGAGCCCATCCTGTAAGTTCGTTTTTCTCGCTGCGTGCGCTCGCAGCGTGAGAATCGTCGCACTTGCTCGGTTCGCAACGCTGCGGGGCGGACGCGATACCTGCCATTCAGTCATGACGGAGCAAAATTTTGCGTGGCAACGATCAAGTTGCGGAGATAGTGTTGAAAAAGTCTGTTGATCTGATGATCCAGTCCTGATTCACTTGATTTGAGAGTGGAGGACATGGCGATGATGGGTCCGTGCGCGCGCTTTCACACTCACACAGCCCTTCCCTTTTCCCTCAGCTCTCGCCGGAGGAACTTGCCCACGGCGGTCTTGGGCAGTTCCTCGCGGATCTCCAGCACGGTGGGGCATTTGTAGGGCGTCAAACGGTCTCCGCAGAAGGCGCGCAGGTCGGCGAGCGTCAGGCTCTGGCCCTCGCGCAGGACGACGAAGGCCGCGACGGCCTCGCCCGCGGTCTCGGAGGGCAGGCCCGCGACGGCGACCTCCAGGATGGCGGGATGTGCGGCGACGACCTCCTCGACCTCGTTGGGGAAGACGTTGAAGCCCGAGACGATGATCATGTCCTTCTTGCGGTCAAAGATCTCGACGGCGCCGTCGGGATGGATCATACCCAAGTCGCCGGTGCGCAGGAGGCCGTCCGACAGGACCTCGGCCGTCGCCTCCGGCCGGTTCCAGTAGCCGCGCATCACCTGGGGGCCGCGGATGGCCAATTCGCCCACCTCGCCCTGGGGGACGGGGGCCCCATCGTCAGCGAGCGCGAGCACTTCCGTGCCAGGCAGCGGATAGCCGACGTGGCCAGAGAAGTCCGCGAGGTCGAGGCGGTTGGCGGTGGCGACAGGCGAGGACTCCGACAGACCCCAGCCCTCGACGATTGCGACGCCCGTGGCGGCCTTCCACCTCTCCGCCACCACGCGCTGCGTAGCCATCCCGCCCGCGATTGCGAAGACAAGGCCTGCCATGTCGACCGATCTGAACTTCGGGTGGTTCAGAAGCGCGTTATAGAGCGTGTTCACCCCTGAGATCATCGTCACCGGGCCCTTGTCGAGCGTGCTGACGAAGCCGCCCACGTCGCGTGGATTGGCGATCAGCACGCAGGACGCGCCGATGCGCATCATCGTCATAAAGCAGACCGTGAAACCGAAGATGTGGTAAAGCGGGAGGGCAGCGGCCATGCGGTGGCCGTCGCGGTCAACGTCGATGCTAGCACGTAGCCAAGCCTCTAACTGAGCCACATTAGCCGAGACAGAAGCATGGGTGAGGACGGCACCCTTGGCGACGCCCGTGGTGCCCCCGGTATACTGGAGAAGCGCGACGTCCTCGGAGGCGGGAGTGATGGCTCGGAATGGCGCTTTGGAGCGTAAGAGCCTGCGGAACGGTATCGCGCCAGGTAGCCGATAGGGCTTCACCGCACGCTTCACCCGGCGGCTGACTAGGTTCACGAGATAGCCCTTCGGTCCCATCAGATCGCCAGGCTTGGCCACCACGACATGCTCCAGCCCCATCGCGGTCGGACACGCCGCCTCGATTACATGGGCGTGGTTCTCCAGCACAATGAGCGCCCGCGCGCCCGCGTCGCGGACCTGATGCTTCAACTCCGATGCGGTATAGAGCGGGTTGACGTTGACGACCACGAAGCCACCCAGCATCGCGCCGAGTATCGAGACCGGGCAGGTCAGCACGTTGGGCATCATGATCGCAATCCGGTCGCCGGGTCGCAGGCCCAAGTCAGCGAGCGCGGCCGCAACCCGCTCTGCGGCCGCGACCGACTGCGCGAAGGTGAGCGTCGCCCCGAAGCTCTCGTAAGCAGGCCGATCAGGATGCCGGCGCGCCGTCTCGCGGACGATCTCTACAAGGGTGGCGGGCCGGTCCTCCGGCAAATCGGCAGGCACGCCGTCGGGGTAGCTCGCCAGCCAGGGGCGCGTCGCGTTCGTCGGTATGTCAATCCTCGTCATGTCATTCCTCCCAGTTGACGATGGACCTACCTTTATGCCAATATTGAATCGAATTCAATTCGGAGTTTGATATGACGACGAAGATCGGGATGGCTGAGCGCCTGCTGTGCGCGGCGGAGGAAGAGCTCGTGGCGAATGGCGGCCATCTGGAAATGCTGCCCGTCGCCAAGCGGGCTGGTGTCTCGGTTGGCAGCGGCTATCACCACTTCGGCTCCAAGGCCGGGCTGCTGGCGGCCGTTGCGGCGCGGTTCTACGGACCGCTGCAAGAGGTGACGCTGGGCGACGCGATCCCGCGCGACCTGCCTTGGGCTGCGCGCGAGCATCGCCGCCTCGCAGCCTTCGTGGCCTACCATCTGGAACGCCGGGCGCTGGCGGTCCTAATCTACGGGGGGCTGTCGAACGCCCCGGAGGTCCTCGACCTGGAGCGCGAGCACATGGCCGCAGTCGTGGAAGCTGGCGCGCGCAACCTCGAGCAGGGGGGCCGCGCGGGCGTCGTGCGCAGCACCGTCCCGCCCCGGATGCTCTCCGCCCTTCTAATGGGGGCTCAACGTCAAGCGATCAACACACTCATCGCGGGAGAGGGCGAGATCGACGCCAATGCCGCTGTCCGAGACATCTGGTCCTTCGTGGCGGCCGCTCTCGATCTCGGCCCCGCCGCCCACAATCACGTCACCAAAGGAGGAACATCCCATGTCGGATGACCTAAAGCAGCAGGAGGATCTCGGCCGAGACCTCGCAAAGAAATACAAGGCCCACGTCCCCGGCCCCGAGCGCAAGTCGCCCCAGATCGACGCCGACTGGGAGAAGGTCCAACGAGACGGCTACGTCATCATCAATGACCTGCTCGACGCGGATGAGATCGCGCGCATCCGTTCCGAATGCACGCCTCTCCTCGACAAGAAGGGGCGCAACAGCTTCGAGGGGGCCGACACGCAGCGCGTCTACAACGTGCTCGCGAAGACCCGCGCCATAGACAAGCTGGCCACGCACCCCCGTATCCTGGGGTTGATGGACAAGTTCTTCCAGCCAAGCTTCCTCTTAAGCCAAGCGCAGGTCATCAACATTCTGCCCGGCGAGAAGGCGCAAATGCTACATGCCGACGACGGGTTCTACCAAATCCCCCGCCCGCGCCCGCCGCTTGGCGCCGCTACGGTCTGGGCCATCGACGACTTCACCGAGGAGAACGGCGCGACCGTCATCATACCCGGCAGCCATGAATGGGGTGCCGACCGCGCGCCCAAGCCGGAGGAGACCATCCCCGCCGTGATGAAGGCCGGCTCGGTGATCTTCTTCCTAGGCACGACTTGGCACGGGGGTGGAGCCAACCGCTCGGGCGCGGCGCGCTTCGCCGTCACCTGTCAGTATTGCGAGGCCTACATGCGCCAGCAGGAGAATTTCCTTCTGGAGCTCAACCGCGACACCGTTCGGGAGATGTCGCCCGAGCTGCGCGGCCTCGTCGGCTACTCCATCTATGGGCCCTTCATGGGCATGGTCAACGGCAAGCATCCGTTGCGCTTGCTCGAGACCGCGTGAGAGATGGGCCTCGCCGCCTTCAATGACACCCTCTGCACGCCGCGGCCTCCCTGCCGAAGCGCGTGCTTCAACTGCCCTTATGCCAAAGGAATGACACCCATGGACGGAACCTGGAACATCGAGATGGAAAGCCCACTTGGCCGCAAGGAGGCCTCGCTCGACATCGCCATACAGGGAGACGCGTTGACCGGCATGATGCGTTCCGACGACCTCGGCGAGGCCGAAATGGAGAACGGCCGCGTCGACGGCAACGCCGTTTCCTGGACCGCAGACATTACCAAACCCATGCCCGTCGCCCTAGAGTTCGACGGAACCGCGACAGGCGATACTATGTCGGGTGACGTCAAAATGGGCGTGTTCGGCGTGTTCCCCTTCACCGCGACGAAGGTCTAGCCACGAACGAGATGGCCCTGACAATGTAACGGAGGGGCCGTTTCAAACTTATGCCTCAGAGGAACAGATCTTAGTACAAAGCGCAGCGAACGGCAGCATCGTACCGCGTCTGAGTTGTCGGATCCCGCCGCGGCGAAAGTATGGTTTCGATCCGGGCTAAGTCCACGCCCTTGAACGACTGCTTTGGTGACATTCGCTGCGTCGCAACAACATTTGTGCCGCGCTTGCGAACGGATGCTGCGCCAGCGAAGGCAATAAATCCAATGACGGTTTTGTCCCGCAACTTACCAATTCATGCACGATGCAGCGAAGGTCGGGAATGCCTAATGATACGATTCCGCCCCCAGCCGGACTCGACCCCCCAGAGGCTGAAGGTAACCGTGCGCTGCGCCGTCGTTTGCGGTCTGCCCGCTAAGGGACAGGAAGATCACTTTCCTGTCGTTGACGTGATATTTGCTTCGCGAAAGTCACATGTCAAAACAATTACTAACATAAAAATTGATTACTAACATAGTGAATGTTAGAGTGCAAAAATATGTTAGTGACTGACGCCAAAACCCACAACACCAACCGACTGCGGGACTATCTGCAATCGGCTCTACATCTACGCCTTGATCTCAAACCCTGGCAAGGACAAGACGCGCTACCGCTGTTCCTCGCCAAAGAATTCGAATTTGCACAAACGCATCTACTGTCAGTGCCTTGTATCTTCGCCTTTGTGTCAGGCGATCACGATGCAACCCCATCGGAGTTGGCCAAACGCCAGGACCGCATTAAAGGAGAAGTCGATGGGGTAGTGGTCTTCGTCTTCGAACACATGTCGGCTTATGTGCGCGCACGAATGATCGAAAAGGCCCTCCCATTTGTCGTGTTGGAGAACCAGATCTACATTCCAGACTTGGCAATGGACTTGCGCGAATACTTCCGTGTTCGCGCACCATCTTCCGCGTCCAGCCTATCACCAGCGGCCCAGGTGGTCGTCATCCGCCACCTTCTTAAAGACAATCATGACCAATGGACTCCAAGCAGTCTTGCCAAAAAACTTCGCTATTCGGCCATGACCATCGGCCGGGCGTTTGAAGAGCTCACTGCCAACCAACTGGCGAAAGTTGAGGCCATTGGCCGTAGCAAACGCCTCGTCTTTCCCGCTGATCGACAGGAGACATTCGCGCTGGCACGACCGCTGATGCGGACGCCTGTGAAATCCACACATTATTTCCGCGCTCGTCACATGCCAAAGGGCTTTTATGGCACGACTCTGCCGCAAGCCTTTCCCTATGGCGGCGAAATGGCCTTATCTGAACAATCCATGCTCAATCCGCCTCGAACCCCACATTTTGCGGTCGGCCCGAAGAACTGGAAAACGTTGCAGGCCGGCGAGTTTGGAGTTGAAGTCGATCACTCTGACGAAGGGAACTACAGTGTCGATGTCTGGCGATATGATCCAGATATCGTTACAGGTGAACACAAAGCTGATCCTCTGTCTCTCTACATGCAATTTCAAAACCATGCAGATGAACGTGTTGTGGGTGCAGCCGTTCATTTGATGGAGAACTTTGGGTGGTTCCAGGCATAGATAAGTTTCGAGAACACTTCGCGGGTCATGAGGAGAATTATGCGCTTATCGGTGGAGCGGCATGTTCTCTTATTTTCGAAGAAGTTGGCGTTGATTATCGCGCCACCCGAGACATCGACATGGTTCTCTGCGTAGAGGTCGTCGACATAGCTTTCGGAAAGGCTTTGAAAGACTTCCTTGACGCTGGCCAGTACCAAGCCCGCGAAAGGGGCGAAAAACGCCGGGAATTTTATCGGTTCCATCAGCCACAGGATAAGAACTATCCCGAAATGCTAGAGTTGTTTTCCAGTCCAGATGCCGCCGTTGATCTGGGCAGTGACGACGAACTTGCGACAATTGCGGTTTCAGACGACATGCTTAGCTTGTCCGCAATCCTTTTGGAGAAGGATTACTACCAGGCGCTAGTAGATTCTCGCCGCACCATAGACGGCATACATGTTCTCGATGAAACACTGCTGATCCCCTTTAAAGCGCGGGCATTTGTCGATCTCACTCGCAGGCGAGACGAGGGCGAAAAAGTTAAGGGCTCAGACATCAAAAAACACCGCAATGATGTCTTCCGTCTTCTACAACTGCTTACGCCAACATCGACCATAGAAGTCTCAGAACCACTAAAAAAAGATCTTAGGGCATACATTGCACATCTTGCAGAAGATGGGACCTTCAAGCCCAAAGACTTTGATGTGGCCATTGAACGTGACGAAGGCCACGAGCTTCTAAACAAAATTTATCAACTCTAAACCTGCAAGGATGACGCCATGCCTGATCCACATCCAATCCTTGGACCGATCATTTCGGGTGTCGTCGTCGGGGCAGTACTGGGAGTCGGAGGGTTCTTTCTTGGAAAAGCTACAGCACCAGATGTACCTCCGATGGCTGCGATCTCTCCCGAAATGGCGTCGATCACTGCTGGTGAAAACATTCAGTTCAGCGCAGCAGGTTCGAGCTCGACCGCGTCCACTGGTATCAATGAATTCCGCTGGAAGATCGGCGGTCACCCTGCGACCGAGAGCTCTGTTGGCTACTGCGATTCAGAAGCCAACGCACAGATCGCAGATTGCCGATTCAATCTGCCTGGCACTTACTCAGTCTCTGTCGATGTCACCGATGAAACAGGGCTGACTGCGACTGCTGTCGCGCCAATCACTGTAACCTTGGAAAACGGATTTGTTGGCGTAGTGCTCTTTGCGGGTCGCGATCCGGCAGCTACCGACCAAGCCTATCGGGTCATTCTTGCAGCTATCGATTGGCAAGATATTCAGCGCACGGTCTCTCGCCCGATTGTCATCTTTGATCCCGACAAGAAAGCACCTGTTTATGCGGCATCAATTCCCTTTGTCGAAGGTGCAATAGACTACTTGGACAATGATCTCTTTGCAGGCGCAAAGGTCATGATTCCTCCATTTGACCCTTCTGTCAGAGAAGTTGTGGTTAATGCGTTAAGGGATTTGGGCAGCTCTGTTCAAATCGTTCCTTTGGGTGAGATGGAGCTAAACATACAAAACGGGTTGGCTGGTTCTGGCTTCCTTACGTTCGACTCGCCAGAAGACTACATATTATCCATTAGGAACTGACCGAATGCGCTGCCACTCAACCAGTGTCAAACTCAACACATTCATCATCCTCAGCGCGTAGCCGCGCAAGATAGACAGGCTATAGAACCATGATACCCGGCCTAACTGCTTATGTCGTCATGCCGGATGGCAGTGTTGAAGACACTGACGGTAAGACGGTCTTCTTCTCTTTCGAGCGGTTCAAAGACGAGATTTGCAAGCAAGGCCATTGCTTTGTCTGCGGTGCGGCGCCCAACAAGGAATTCAACAACGAACATGTTTTTCCAAACTGGCTTCTAAGGCATTGCGGAATGCACAATGAAAGTCTGACACTGCCCAGCGGCAATCGCGTCAAATACGGTACGTATAAGATCCCATGTTGCGCAGTATGCAACAGTGAACTTGCGGAAACCTATGAGGTTCCAGTGAGCAAGTCGTTGTGTGCCGGCTATGACGCGACCCTCGAATATGTCAGAAACGGTGGCCACAACCTCCTGTGCGCGTGGCTGTCTCTGATCTTTGCAAAGGTTCATTTGCGCGATTTCAAAAACTCTATCTCGCTAGACTTACGAGACATGGTTGAGATGATCGGAGATCACTACGAACTTGGAGACTTGCACCACATCCATGCCGTTGCGCGCGCTGCGACAGCAGGAGTCAAAGTGTCTGAACAGGTTTTTGGTACCCTCGTACTCTTACGACTGGACCTGTCCCAAAAGGACGGGCCCTTCGATTATTGTGACAACCTCGCAGGCCGTGCCCTGCTTCTACAAGTTAATGACTTGGCATTGATTTACGTCCTCGATGATTGCGGTGCCACTGCGGGTATGCTGAGCGACCAGCTTAAAGTTCTGCCTAATCCAATGTCTGCGATCCAATTGCGCGAAGTTTACGCGCGCCATCTTGCAGCTAACATTCATATCAAAGAACCCCCAACGTTCCGGACGGATTACATTGGAAAGAACGGCAAACCGGAAATCTCCGTTAATTCTCCCGATCTTGATTTTCACGACTACGACCCAACCGTTTTTGGTCAAATGTTGGCTGGTGCTCTGGGCAACTATCGCGACGTGGTTAGCGTCGATGGCAAATTTGGGGATGAGGCTTTGGACAAAATCGCGACCGGCCACGTCTCGTTTTTGTTTGATGAACAAGGCAACACAAGAACGGGAGAGTAGGCAGAAGCGCCAGTTGGCCACTGGCGGTCAGCGTGCCAAGTTTGCATCGATTGCGGTAACGATAATGGGACCCATTATTACCTTCTGATTTGTCTCGTTGCCCGACCAGCGTCTGATAGGCGCGCTTCCGTCATTGCACCAAACAAGCAAGATGCTGTTTAGGGTCTCAGCCTCCGTCGTTACTCAAACAGCCCACTCAGCTTTGTCAATAGTGATACAAATTTCGTAGCTGTCGCGATCTGATCGGACGCGGTGCGGATTGCCTTTGAGGTCGCCTTTGCGTCGTCTGTGATCGACTGGAGCGTTGTCATGATGTCACTTAGTGAGGTTTCTTCGGCCCGTATCGCCAAACGCATGGCTTCGAGGGCCACAAGCTTTTGCGACAAGGTGTTGCTTTGTATCAAAAGGGCCGCGCTTTTCTGATCATCGTCGGCCGCGCGGGCCTGGGCCGCGGCAGCTGTTAGGGCGAGGAGGGCGTTGATGGTGGATGATTTGAGGCTTTGTAGATTGTTTTTCGCCTGTTGGTTCGGATTTGTCATCTAGGTCTCCAGTGCGGTTCGAAGTTCAGTGAGTTGATCGACAAGGCGGTTGAGTTCATCCAGGCTGCCGCCGTTTTCCAAGGTTTCCAGCATTTCAGCGTGGGTGGCCCGAATGAGGTACAGCCGCCGTATGGGAGAGCGTTCTTCGGCTTTGCGCAGGTCTGCGTCGGCCTTTCGGACCGCTTCGGCGAGATCAACCTGTCGGGCGGGTGATGCGCCCCCGGTAAAGGCGGTCAGGTAGTCCAATTCAGCATCAGCCAGCCGATTGCGCGCGGCGGTCAGGGGATCACCGAGCTCACTGAGGACAGGTGTCGCGGCCACCACGAAGTCATCCAACACAGGATCCGCCGCATCCATCGCGTCGCGCAAGGCCCCAATGCGGGCTTGGTCGGCGATGAATTCTGCTAGGGCGGGCAGGGAGCCAAGGGCATCCGCACCCCGTTGGCCCAGACCGGAGAGATCCTGATTTGGGCTTGCGCCGAGTTCGTTGAAAGATTTGACCAAACCTTCGGACAGGGTGCGCAGTTCGGTCACGCTGTCGGTTTTGTTCAGGGTGTCCAATGCAGCGAAGTAATCCGACATGATGCCCAAGATTGCTGACACCTGTGCTGCGTTTGGCTCCGAAGAGGTTTTGAGCGGATCAAAGAACGTCATCACCGAGCATTGGCGCATGTCATAGGCCAGTTCGGCCTGTCGCACCCGAAAGCATTCATCGAGCGCGACAAGCTGTCGACCATTGCGGGCGGCCTCTAATTCGGCAGCCCTGAGTTCGGATACAATTCTGACCTTGAAGGCGGGTTCAAGCGCGGTCTGGGTTTGTGCCAAAAGAGCTTGGGATTGGGTGATCCCGGCTGAGATGCCTGGTGCTGTGCATCCGATCAAAAGCGCAGAGCCAAGTGCGAAGGCGGGGCGGGTGAGCGCGCGATACATCTTCATGCCTCGACCGCGACTTCGATTTGGTCAATCGAAGCGGGTGGGGTGATGTAGCCCAAGGCAAAGCTTGTGAGAGTATAGATCGCGCCCTGAACGCCCGTTGGAATATCAAGGCTGAACATCGTTTCCAGGATGTAGATGACCAAGACGCCAAGGGCTGTTCCGATTGAGCTGGCCACGACTTTGCGGGCAGGGATTTTGGATTGCATACGAGGCATGCGTTTTCCTTTCGTAGGGGGCTGAAACAAGGGTGATTGGATTGCGCGCTAGTCGGCGTCGGGGTTTTCCATCAACAGCGCGGCCCGCATCATTGCGGGGAAACTGTCGACGACCTGCCCGGCAGGACGCGCGCCATCCACGGGATGCCACAGGCCGGATTGGGATCCGGGTTCCTGCAACACCGACGCTGGGCCGTGTTCAATCAAGCCAATGAGAGTGCCTGCCACGATATGGCTGGCAAGGGGCCCAAGACGTTGTCCTCGCCCCACCAACTGTGCCTCTTTCAGGGTATAAAACCAAAGTGGTGTTGATGTATCGAAGCCGGCGGCCTTGATTTCGGCCTCCATTGGACCCGCAGCGATGTCGTCTGCCGAAAGCGGTGCGACAAACAAACCAATGGTGTTCAGTGCTGCGGCCGCACCCTGTGCCGTGGCGAGGTTGTGTTGCCAGCCGCGCCGCAGGTTGCGCAGGACAAGGTTGCGATCAATCGCATTCGCGCCTTGATTAACCATGTTTGTCAGAGGCTGGGCCAGGGCCGTGTCCATGGTCCGCGTCGAACGATCCATGAAAAGGGCTGGAGAGAAGACCAGTCTTTGCATGTCGGCCCCCCAGTTTCCGGGCAGCCGTTCTTGACCGAACATCGGGTTAGGAGAGGACCCCGTGAAGGCAAACAATTCTTGGAACCGAGCACGGTTGTCACTGTCGCCGCCGCGCCCGAAATTTTCATTCCAGTCATAGGTGCTGCGAACGGTCGAATGACCAAACCGATAACAGGCGGTGCTGAATTCAAGGGGCAACGGCAGGGGGGCCCCTTTAGTCCAATTGTTGTCGACCAAGAACCGCTTATACAGCAGTGGTCCGTCTTCGCGAATGCGGCTAACGACCCGTGGATCGCAGATTTGAGGCAACCACGCATTTAAAATAAGCCATTGATATATCTTGCGCAATTCCGTTCTTGCCCAAATGAAAACGTCGTCCTCATCCCCGGATTTGCGGGTGTGCGGATATGCATCGACAAGAGTGTTGTGCAGCCTCAGAAAGGCCAAATGCAGTTGCGCGATGAATAGGTTTTCATCATTGCGCGCGTCGCCGATGACGGCACGGTTTCGATTGATTGCCCCTTCATCATCAACATTGGCGCCTTTCTTGACGAACAGGTCACGATGCTCGGGCGGGAGGGCGTCAATGTCGTCCAGTGTGAAGAAGCCGCCGTCCAACAGCCGGCCCATACGCAACAGATCACCGCCAATGTCGCGAGGAAATTCGACACGGTCGTCCAGGTTGCCGTAGGTGCCGACCCACATCTTTGCCCGGTCTTTGTGAAACCGCATCAGGCCAATCAATTTGTTGAGCGCTGCGTTTGGGGTCTGCGGGTCCACTGTATTTGACACACCATACAGACTGTCGAGGTCGAGCCGACCGGTCCGCACGTTCATCAAAGACGTAGCAACAGTGTCACGCGGGACGGGGGCCAAGGCTGGGTCCGAAATGTCAGGCAGACGATCCACATCGCGGTTGTGTGTGAGTGCGGTGACATCATGATCAACGAATTGCCCGAAATAGGTGAAAATGGGCGGTTGGCTGGAATGGTCGCCTTCGTCCGACATGGCGGTTTCGACCATTTTCTGTTGAAGGTTGTCGAAGGCTTGCGCGACCTTGGGGTCGTCAGATAGCGCCTCGGCTGTTTTGAAGTAATACCCAAACGAGCGACCGTCTTTGGCCATCTGACCATCGGTTACAGGAACGTCGGTACCATGGTTGAATGAAACGAGCATGTTATTCCCTTTTGTCTGCGCCCAATGGATGGACCTGAATGCAGACAGGATCAGGGAGGGCCGTTATCGGTCAGCAAATCGAGCGTTTACGCAGCGCAAATTCACGGCCGGTTTTGTTAATTATGTTTCATTTGTTTTAGTTTTGTCACTGAAGACGCGTTCAGTGACGGGCCGCAATGCGGACTGGTCCACCAACGAATATCGATCCAGCAGGGACGATGGATAATCGGGATCACCGATCAAACGGTCTGGCGAAAAATCGCTTTCGAGAGTGGCCAGTTTTTTGCCCCAGTGTACGGCGCGATCCTGCGATCCATGGGCGGCATGTAGGCCGGTCAATACGCGCATGGGCGGGCGGAATGTTGGAGCAAATACGGCGGCGCGTTCACTGGCGATAATGGCTCTACCCATCTGTCGTGCTGCACAGGCCGAGACCGCAACCTGCATATCCCACCAAAAGAGATAGGGAGACCCGCTGGCCAGCTTGTGGCCGCGATCACTTGCCACGAGCGCTTCTTTTGATCGACCGCAATAAGAATGGCTTAGGGCGCGGCTCCACCATGCTAAGGGATTGGCCGGATTGGATTTGACGGCAAGGCTGGATAGGGTTTCACAGGCAAAAACGTCGCCGTCCAGGATCTGGCGCGCGTTTGAAACGGTTGCCAAGACGGATGAATTTCCGGGTTCTTGGGCCAGCGCTTTTTGGGCAAGTTCGAGCCCTTGTTCCTTAAGGACAGAGGCATCCGTGTCATGTCTTTCGACCCATTGAATGCCGCGCAGTTGGGCGCGCCATGCACTGTAGATGGCCTTTGGGTCTTTTTCGAATGCCCGTTCAAATAAGCGATCCGCTTGGGCGACACGCAAGCCTTCCATGGAAAACAACTCTTTCAGGGCGGTCAGGCCGAGGTGAGTGGCATTCAAGGCATCATCATTGGTGGTGAGATCAATTTGGAGAAAGTCGACGATGGCGGCGACGATTTCGTTGATCCAGCTCAACAAGTCGATGTCTTCGAAGGGCAGGGCGCCTGTCAACGTGACGACATGATGACCCGACCACAGAAGTTCGGATTGGCCTTGGCCGAGGCAACGGGCGGCAAGGAACAGTCTTTTGTCATCTACCCTTTGGACGATGATTTCCACATGCAGGGGATTATCGCTTGAACCGGTTTGGGCATGGGTGAACGTGGGAACCGAAAAATTTTCGCGCAGGGAGCGCGCGACGGAATCGATCAAGAACACCTCGATTGAGTTAAGGTCGAGATCACCGGCCCCGTTTGCTGTGATGACCACGCTTGTCGTTGCACGGGGGCGGTTCAGACGGGGTGCGTCGTGGTCGCGCGCGGATGGGCGTTGGGCCGCCGGACTGTCCCCCGTGTCGTTGTCTTGGACACTGCGTTCTTGACGCAACCAGTCCTCAAAGGCCTCATCAGAGACGTCCAATCCGTCTAGAAATCCCTCTTGTCCGGTGCGTGGGGCAATCGTGATCCCTTCAAGCGACAATTGCACACGTTGGCGATCGGTCGTGAGATGATGGCCTGCAGAGCCCAGCGTCTTGCGCAAGGCGGCCAGTGCTTGGCGCAGGGACCCGCTTGCCTGAGATTTGCTTCGATCGCTCCAGAGGAGGGACTGAATTGAGCTGCGCATCAGTGTCCCGTTGCGCGCGGTCACAAGCATTGCCAAGAGGGCCTGACATTTCGCAAGGCGCGGCGTTAGGTCCTCGCCGCGCGGACCAGTGACTTGAAACGCGCCCCACAGGTGGACCGTTAGCCCCACTGATTTATGTGCGCTGGGATGTTTCATGCACCGTCACTCCCCGGTCCGAACTCGCAAAAAGACTCAAAATAATTTCCAACAATGTGACAGGCACCTGCCGTTACGGCAAGAAGGCCGCCCGGAACCGTTAATTTTCCGCAAATTCAACCGGCGTTGTGGGCCATGCCGTTGACCGAAAGCATCGAGGCGAGGACCCTTGTGGTGACCATTTTTAATGAGGAGTGAATAAAATGGACTTTGGGATTGGGCAAGGGACAGCGCATGGGACGGCGCACGGCACAGCACATGGTACCGCGCATGGGACAACCCATGGAACAGCGCATGGCACCGCACACGGGCTGCATGCCGGCGGCAGCGCGGGTCCGGCGCTGGGTCATGCGATTGCGATAACACATGACGCTGTCATCGGGTTCTGGGATGGAACGCCGGAATTTGGTCCTGCCCCCTTAGGGAGCGATGCGGAAAACCCGTTTGACTACTTGTCGCCGACCAATCGGGCCTATTTGATTGATGGTGAGCTGTGTTCCCTGTTTTCGGTCCATCCATCTGCTGACGGTGGCACGATCAAGCAGAAGGGTAAGCATCTGCTGACGCTGAAACGTCCAGAACCGGGTTATTTCAAAACGCAGCTTCGGTTTCTTCGCGATTATGCCGATCTGCGCTCTGAGCGGATAAACGAAATCAGTATCCAGACCGGTGATCTTATCTCGTTCTTTGGGGCGGTTGGTTACCTTAACAGCACGCGCCGCAAATACACGACCGAGCTTTTGTACACGGTGTTGCGGATGACCGCGCGCCTTGAGCATCAGATGAAACATTTATGTCGCGCGCCGCGACCGATTGATCTGTCACCTTCGGTTAATCCGGTGATCCAGACGCCCGATCATTCCGCGTTTCCGTCAGGGCACGCCACCGAAGCCTTTGTTCTTGCAACAGTTTTGCATGCCTTGATGGGTGGCCTTACGGATGAAACCGTCGAGACCCCGCGTGATCTGGGCCGAGAAACGGTCGATGGTCTGTCAAGACGTAACCCCGCGACAGAACCGATCCAGACCAATCAGGGTTATCCGATGCCGTACCGTGTGGCGGCGCGGATTGCGATCAATCGCACCATTGCGGGGGTCCATTTTCCCATCGATTCAACGGCTGGTGCCGTCATGGGGTGTTTGATTGGCCAATCTCTTCAGGATATTGCGCAAGGCAAACTGTTTGGACGCAATGCGGCTGTAAAAATGCCGGATAAAACAGAAGATTTCGATCTCCACCATGTCAATGATCTGCTGATTGCCAGAACCATATCAGGCGCTGCGGCGACAACACAGGATGCGCCAGCGGGGTTCGCGTGGCTGTGGCGTAAGGCGCAGGCGGAATGGACCAAGGGTGTTGGCCAATGACGTGGGAGGTGCAGAATCGAAGAACCAGTGGGCCTGAAAAGTACCGGCTTGTCTCTCCTTATGTTCATTGGTGGGCCGAAAACGGGGGCGAAGCTGCCTTTAAAACCGATTTGCTGAAAGTGCCGCCCACGTTAGCGTTTCAGCATTTGGCATCGGCAGATTTTGACGGTGACATCAAAGAGGTGCTAGCACCGATAATTGGCCCGACGGGGGAGTCGTCAATTCCATTGCCCAGATCGGTTCTTAACCCGGACAACACCACACCGACGCTGAGCTTTCCGACACCAGTATCTGATCTTGAACAGATGGGAGATGTAGACAAGAACGCGGTTTTTACGGTGATCATTGATGATTTTGTGTCGCTGTCTCATGAAAATTTCCGGTGCAAACCAACAAAAGAGGGTGCGCCACAAACGCGTATTCTGGCGGCGTGGTCACAGGGGGCCCAGTTTGATAGGTCAGGCCAGCATCCGTTTGGGCAAATGCTGTGGCGGGCCGAGATTGAAAAGGCGATGGCGCAGGCACAGCGAGGCGGCACAATTGACCCTCTCGACTTTGCCAAAGAGGTTGAACGGTTGCGCCCGCCCAGCCATCAGATCGACGACGGGCTGCCAGCGGTCCACGTAAATGTTCTACGCCACGTGTCCCACGGAACCCATGTTCTTGATCTGGCTGCGGGCCTTGATCCTGCCGTGACTTCCGACGATGCGCTTAAACTACGTCCTATCATTGCGGTGTCGTTGCCGAACCGAGAAAGCATCGGGATGGCGGGTACGTTTCTTGAGCTGTTTGTGGTGCTTGCCATGCGTCAGGTCATTAAGGTGACCAGAGACCTTTGGCGGCACCTTTATCCGGCCGATCCGGAGGGTGGATTTGATGTGGTGTTCAATCTGTCCTACGGCCAACAATCGGGCACCAAAACCGCGAGCAGCTTGATCGAGCAGGAATTTGAGGCGCTTGCCGATCAACGCAAATCCCATGCTCAGACACGGCTTGTAATGCCAGTCGGAAATGACAATCTGGCGCGGGCGAATGCACGATGGGATCTGGGATCAGAAACACAGTTAACGATCCCATGGCGGGTGTTGCCGCAAGATCAATCCGACAACTTCGTGGAAATCTGGGTTAATCTGGCCAGCGATGAAATGACCACTGAAAACCCTGGTGCGCCTTTATTGGTGTCGCTTACGCCACCCGATTATGACGAACCAACCCCGTTTGAGAAGGCAGAAGATGGTCTGATCTTTGATTATAAAGAGCATATCGCGCGGATTTATTGCGATGTTGTTGACGTGCCACCGGCGATCAACAATCGAAAGTCCGTGCCCCTTCGCAGGCTGAGATATGTCATTGCGGTGCTGCCAACATATGATCCCACAGGACAGGGGTCCACAGCGCCCTGCGGCGCTTGGAAGATCTCAATCGGTTGGCGCGGTGCCGACCTTAACCCCAAAAGTGGCTCGCGTGAGGTCTACATGGGGGTTCAGGTCGATCAGGAACCGGATTCCAACGTTCAGATCAATCACCGTTCCTATTTTGACAATCATACTTACCGTACACATTTGCCCAACGGGCGGATGATGGACACCTACGGTTATGAGGTCGATCCAAACGCCGAGACGCCTTATAAAGATGAGCCTTACTTGCAGGACAATGCCCGAATCTTTGGGGCGGTCCAACGCAAAGGGACGCAGAATGCGTTGGCCAATGCCAAAGACATCCTGCGGATTGCGGGGCATCGCGCGTCTGATGGGCGACCCGCGCCATTTTCGGCGTCCTATTACAGCGCAGATCGCGCACCTGTTTCCAACGGCAGACCCTTGGGGCTGACACCCACTGCGTCTTATCCGGTAGATCGCTCGCCGGCGCAGAGGGGCGTGTTGGCGGCGGGAACGCAGTCTCGGTCAGGCGTTGCCCTGCGCGGGACCAGTTTTGCCGCCCCGCAAGCCTGTCGATGGGTCGTCGATCAATTGATCGAAGCAAAGGCTAATCCGTCGGCTGACCTCTCGGTTGTTGGCACATCCCCCGCGCTGGAAGAGGTTGCGGCGGCCTATGAGGATCCGGAGGGCATCGGCATTGATCGCCTTGATAAATTGAAAGTCGGGGCAGGGCGGCTGCCAGCCTACGGCCCGCATAGAACCTGGAGCGTTTCATCATGAACGACACCCAAGACCCACCCGGTGACCTGCCTGCCGCCACAGACCCCCACCGCTGCCCGTTTTGCATAAAACCGATATCTGAGGGCGCGAAACGCTGTCCGTCCTGCGGCACCTATCAGGGGTGGCGACACATGGTGAACATGTTCCTTCCCGCTGCGGCAACGGCGCTTACGATTGCAGTCGCTTGGCAGCCTCTTTGGGGGGCCTATAAGACGTTCATTGGCATTGCCGATCCCAGCGATGTTCGCATCATTGACGTGTTCTTTGACGGGACCGAACTGAAGACCGAAATCGTAAATTTCAACGAACTCCCCGCGTTGCTATATGGAACGCTGCGTTGCCAGGAAGAATGGTCTTCTGAGCATTCCCTTGAGTTAAGCCTATATCCGGCCAGCTATAACGAGGGTGAGTTTGGATCGCGCCTTTTTGTGGCTGGATCACGGCTCGAGTCGACGTTGGTCACGTGGGGTGTTTGGAACGCAAGCGTTGAGGACGCGCCACGGACAGAAATGGACGGGGCACGGAATACCGAAGTTCGAGACCAATTGCTGACCCACCTGTCGGGGATTGACGAGTTCAGCAGTTCACGGGACCTCGAAGAGCTTGCCGACGAGGCTGTTCGACACATTGGTCAGGGCGCTTGGCTGCCGATGTCATCGAGTTTTAACTATCATGCCAGTCTGTCTGCCCGGCTACTGGAGAAGAACGTGAGGGGCCCTCAAGAAGAGTACAGTTTCGTCTGTCGCCTCAACGGCGTGGATGACAGTGGAGATTTCGAAACGAACGCTTTTGAGGTGACGTTTGGCGTAGGGTCACACGGGTTCAATGATCTAAACCCTTTCGAACCATAGTTTGTAGCCAACGAAACATCGTCGCAGCGACTTTATCTCACCATCGGAGAAAGGGCGCCTCCAGATTGTTGTCGGTGAAACCTGCGCCGCTACGACAGTCAAACACGTATTTGAAGTACTCGATCCGCTCTTCGTGCGGCTCGATGGTCCTTGTCACCGCAAAAACGGGTGTCCGCAGGCGATGTATCACATTATTCACGTCTGACGCTTTGCGCGCTGTTGCTGCAGGCGGACCCAGCTCTCAAGCCTCATGAAGTTAAGAGTATTCTTATGAGACCAGCAGATCCCGTCATTGACGGTGTTACAGGCTCTACTGATAACGTAGCCGGCGCTGGCCTCGCGAATGCGTTGAGCGCATTGAGAGAACTTCATTAATGCAGCTTGGGTCTACGCTGTGGGCTTGATTGACAAGAGTTGCTCGGCCAAGGTGCCATTTATTGTGAAGTAACGATAACTAGGAATTATGTGCGCGCACTGAGCCGGGCTATTTCGACAAGTATCTACTCGAAGCGAAACAGAGGCTGTCGAAGGCCAACAGTGGGGCGGTTCTTGGAGATGTATGACTCGGATCCGTTCACATGTTT
>NZ_JBKQXN010000221.1:0-2059 GCF_046762905.1 Yoonia sp. R2-816
GAGTCCTGGGCGGTTGGGGCCGGTCTTGGCGGCAGCTATGCCCTGACCGAGCGTGTGGATCTGTTTGGCGAAGCCGCCTATGCCACCGGGCTGAGCAACGCTGGTGATACCAGCGCCCTGAGCGCAAATGCTGGGATTAAAATGCTGTTCTAAAAAGGCCGTAGCAGCTCGTCAGCAACACAAGGAACCATCCTCCGTTCTGCGAAACATGAAGATGGATCACTTCAGTGGGGCGGGGTCATCGTTGTGCAGCCGTCAGAATGATCGAACTGTTGCCAGCGGCCTTGCAGCGCATCGATGAGGTCTGGACGCGGGCCTTGGGATGAACAGCGCCGGTTCGCCCGGCAAGCTCTATAGTTTTTGACTATTCAAGAATGGATTTTCGGTATTGGAAATCGGGCGCTGTAACACACCACACTTAGCAGTGGTTTCTCTTTAAGTATTGGTGTGGCCCATTCAAAATCAGAGGCTTGCGAAAACAACAGAGCAGTTACGTATCGGGGGAAAAGTAGAGGGATTTTCATGCGCCTTTTTAAGAAGTTAGTTCTCATCACAACGACCATTGTCGCATTGGCTACCTCCGCCTCTGCAAACATCTACGCAGGCCAACTCTCCTCCTACCCAGACCAGCAGGTCTTGCAATTCCTCGTCAGCGAACATGCGCGAGATCCATCGACCTTCGCGGATGCGCAGGAATACATCATCCTGAGCCGCCCAGGTATTCTGGAGGAATACCTCAGCCAAACCCTGGATCGGGCGCCTGACACCCGTCGCTTTTCCTTTTCGGAGCCAAGCGCAGGGGAGACCTCCGGAGCTGGTTCGATGATCGTTCTCGGGATTGTCGGAATGGCCGTTGCACTTTCACTTGCAGACGATGGCGGTGAAGAAAGCCGAGGTCCCAACCCATTACCTTCTCTAAAACCCAGGCCAACCGATCCAATCACCGATCCAGACTCCGGCCCTAACGATCCCGCCTACTACCAAACCCGGGAATTCAAAGAGAACTATGGCCTGGGTCTAATTGGTGCCGATGTGCGATACGCAAAAGGCGGACAAGGGGAAGGCATAAAGATTGCAATCCTGGACACGGGCATCGATGTCGACCATCCAGACGTCTTCGGGAAAATCGACCTTCATAACAGCTACTCGTACTTTGGAAACTTCCGCAATATTTCTGACACCGGCGGCCACGGCACGCATGTTGCTGGCATTGCTGCAGGCAGGAAAGACGGTCGAGGCACACACGGCGTTGCCTTTGAAGCAGAGCTTCTCATTTTCAAAGGGATCCCAGGCGACAACACCGAATTCTCGACCATTCCAAACGTATGGGCTGATGCCATAAATCGCTCAATCGATGCTGATGCGGACGTCATGAACAACAGTTGGAGTTACGTCGATGGCAACCGAGTCACCATTCCAATCACTGATTTTGAAGATCGCTCCGATCTCGAAGCACAGTTTGGAACCGCAACCATCAAGGCTTGGACTGAAGCCTTAGATGAAGCCGTAACGCATGGCTTAATGAGCATTTTTGCGGCAGGCAACGACGGCCTGCCCGAAGTCTCAGTCACTGCAGGCCTTCCAGTCTTACTGACCGACTATAAAGACCACTTCATCGCCGTCGTTGCTGTCGATGAAGACAAAAACATAGCGCGTTTCAACCAACGGCAGTCCTCCAACCGTTGTGGCGTCGCAATGCACTTTTGCCTCGCTGCCCCAGGCTTAGGCATCCCTAGCGCCAGAAATGGTGACATCGCCGGCCGCAACCCCGTTTCATATAACGGAACATCCATGGCAGCCCCACATGTCGCTGGAGGATACGCTCTGTTAAAGAGCCAGTGGCCAGACCTGAAAGCACCCGTAATTGCTCAGATTATGTTCGCGGCAGCTGATGATCTCGGAGACCCCGGCGTGGACGCGATCTACGGGCATGGCCTTCTAAATCTGGAACGCGCCATGCGCCCTATCGGTGAACTTGTTGTCTACCAGGGAAGCACCACCGAGAGTGACGCCATGCCTCTCGCCGAAACGGGTATCGTCGCCAGTGGCGCCCTGGCAC
>NZ_JBKQXN010000222.1:0-1978 GCF_046762905.1 Yoonia sp. R2-816
CTCAGATGGTCGATCTCGTCGGCAAGTGGGGCGGTCATGGCAGTTCGGCATCAATTCAACTTCGGAGCATCAATCTCAGTTAAAGTGCTAAGTTACAAACGTCAGTCTCAAGTTAACTGCCCAGTCTCATATTAGGTGCTCACGCAAGCCGCTGAAATCATTGAAGGCGCGGTCTCAGATTTAAGTGCCAAGTGACACGAGAATACTGGAAGAATCAAGTTAACCTATTGTGAAGAAACATTTTATGAGAATTTCTGTGGGCTACCGCAATATGTTGTATAACCCAGGCATATGATCGCAACTGATAGCAACAACTTATTGGACATAGCAGAGAGCTGCAGGGTGGGGCGGTTTGTGCGCTATTTGGTAGGCAAAAGCGCCGCGAAAGACTAGTGTTGTGGGAGTCGTGACATTCTGCCTCACTCCGGATTCGTTCATGCCCGGATGGGAGCCAACCGAAGCGCTCGCTACTCGCCTTCTGGATATGCTTGGGTTAGAGTTCAGCCTTATGTCATCATAGGAACAGATATTATTTCAATGGTTTCTACCCAACGGCATTTGATACCCAACAATACGGAAGCTTGATCTTAACCCGAAAATCTCTATATTTGGCACGTTATGACACACGACATGCAAACAGCACTGTTGACCACCGTGAACGCTCCTTACCAGAAACAACTGGATGCGAGCGGGCTTGCGGCTGCGCTAAAAAGCGCGGACGTGGCCTTGGGACAAGTATCATCGTTCTTCACGGAGACCAGTGTTAAAACGCAAAAAGCGTTTGCTTTTGAACACGGCATCTCTGCCGATGCGCTGACACATGTCGCCGGCGTGTTTCAAGGCTGGTCTGGCCAGTCTGTCGCCCTGATCGCTTGAGTCAGAACGCGCGCCCTTCCCAGTGGGAAGACCTCCTCAAGCAAGCCTACAAGATTATCGATCACGTCAATCGAGAGCAGGATCTGCTGACGTCTTGGACGTTTGGCGGTGGCACAGCGATGATGCTCCAGATCAATCACCGAGAGAGCCATGATGTCGATCTCTTCCTCGACGATCCGCAACTGCTGTCCTATATCACGGCCTCCGTAGCGGACCTCGACTTCGAAATTGGAAGACCGACTTATGGTGGCGACGGGGCGAGCCATCTTAAAGTCGCTTTCGAGGATATTGGCGAAATCGATTTCATCGTTGCTGGGCACATTGTCGATCACAATGCGGAGTCCACCAACCTTCTCGGTCGAACCATTGATCTCGAAACAATCCCTGAGATCATTGGCAAAAAAATCAGGTTCCGCGGTTCAAGTATCGAGCCGCGAGATATCTTCGATATCGCAGCCGCAAGCAAAGCGGGCTACGACGAGCAGATCGCTGCCGCTTTGGAAGAAATTGCCGACTATCGCAATATCGCTGCAGATCGCCTCAATCAGCTCAAACCTGAGTACGTGAATTCCGTTATCGCGCAGCTCATGCTGAAGCCCGAGTTTGAAGCAACAGCCAAAGACGCGATCACTATTGCGACGCGACTCCTTAGGCCATGAACCATTAACTGTAACGACCCGCAAACATAATTGGCTGGACCTGCAATCATCGCTATTTTCGGCCCGAATTATTTGCATCTATCGTGGGGGTCAAACCTGGTGCAATACGCGGTGCGTCGCCTCTGTGACACGATGGACCAATCGCCGACTTACTCCGTGGTAATGGCACTCAACGAGGTCTTGAAGGTAACGGTAGAAAAAACCCCAGATTACACGCTGACCTGAAAACAGTACCATGTGGGGGTCGAGTCCGGCTGGGGGCGGAATCGTATCATCTCATGAGCGTTTTTGATTTTCCCGGCACGATGAGACTACCCCGCTGGCGCGGGATGGTCAAAATTTGTAGCCTGTGCATGGCGCTGGAGACATGCGTGTCGAACCGATGGTTATCATGCTCTCATCCGCGGGTTGGATACCGCCTTACCTGATCCGATGCGGGCTTG
>NZ_JBKQXN010000223.1:0-1982 GCF_046762905.1 Yoonia sp. R2-816
CGATAAAGGGCATTGATTGGTGCAGCGATCGTTCGCGCATTACGAAATGAGCGGACCTCGCTCAAGCGGGCGCGGCGCCTGATCCTGAGCAGGAACGGCCCGGTGACGGCAATGTGTGTATACCCTTGGAGCTTGAGAAGGCTGCGGGCTTCAATGATCTCGCGTCGCATTTTTTGGGTACTGCCTCGGGCGCGAGTCAAAAAGAATTTTTCAACACCGATGTGAACGGCCGCGACGCGTGTAAAAATCGGCCAACTCGGATCAATAGCACGGACTGTTTCGGTCACATCCATTGCACCAAGTGCCTTGGAAACGGGGCGTGCAGGGCGCCATCCGCCCCAAAGGGCCACGGTCTGTCGAATGGTCAGCTGACGCATATGACTTTACCCCGGTCAGAGGCAGAGATGCCAGTGGGATTGGCGCGAGTTTACACGGGGTCGCAAGAAGTCCGCAACATGGCGCGATCCGGCCAGCGTACAGAAGCCAAGGCCACAAAATGCACCGAGATCCGGCCGGTGTTTTTCAAACAACTCCAGTTTTGCTAACCTGACGTAGACCCTTTGGAGCCTTTAGCTAAATCAATCTGCACCAAAAGCGCATCAAATGCCGCGCGCTCGTCTTTTCTGATTTGTGTTCCAACATCGGATGTATCGTACTCTTCGCTGTCATCGCTCGACAGACGGTCAGCTTTATTCATGGCCGCATTCGACTGTGCCAGCCGCTTCGTCAACCCTTCATCGACCACATCTGAACCCATTTCCTCAATGGCGTCTTGCATCTCATGGGCATGGCTGCGTCGCGCGGTAAGTTTCGCAAATTCCTCGGTCAGACACATCCGCGCAAGGTCCCCGTTGTCGGGTCGCCTTACGGCTGGCGTTATCGCGACATGTGCTTGTGCGAATAGCTTTTTCAGGGGTCCGTCGCCAATTTCCGCGATCAGCGCTGACTCGATATCCGCCTGCGGGTCCAGTTTGACCATGGCCTCGCGCAACAGGCCGGTATCGGGCCCGGAACAGATCATACGGTCCAACGCGCCCTGGAACTCTTTCAATACAAGTGGATTGCGGATCAAAACGGCCAGAATGACAGCTTCGTGCAGGTGATCTTCGGACAACGGGCCGCCTGCCAGCAAGGACGCCTTCGTGCTGGATTGTGCAGGCAGCTTCATGCCATGCGGCGTCCATTTTCCTCGGGGGCTGCCATGTTCAAACGACGCGTGCTTGTTGCCGAACAACTCTGACCGCAGGTCCTTGATCGCGTGGCCGTAATGGCTGCGGATCGACCGGTCTTTGATCAACATGATCTTTTCTCGCAGGGATTTATCCAGCGCCGCCTTGCGTTCTGGGCTGTCGAAATTCGTGCCTTCAACTTCGCGTTGCCAAAATAGTTGCAGCATCGGCAACGCTTCATTGATACGGTCACTCATGGCCCCTGCCCCAGCGGATTTCAGCAGATCATCCGGATCCTGGCCATCGGGCATCATGGCAAAGCGGACCGATTGTCCGGCCTCAAGCAGCGGCAACGCCAGATCAATCACCCGCGCGGCCGCCCGTTGCCCGGCCACATCACCGTCCAACATGATCACCGGTTCGGGTGCCACTCGCCACATCATCTGTAACTGGGTTTCTGTCACGGCCGTGCCAAGTGGTGCCACGGATGCTCCAAATCCCGCCTCGCTTAATGCAATCACATCCATGTACCCTTCGGCCACCAACAGCGGTTGCCCATTACCGGCAGCCTCGCGGGCGGGGCCGTAGTTGAACAGGCTGCTGCCTTTGTCGAACAGCTCGGTTTTTGGGGAATTCAGATATTTGGCGTTATCTGCCGGGTCCATTGCACGACCCCCGAACGCAATCGCACGTCCGCGTATGTCCCGGATCGGGAACATGATGCGGTGGCGAAACGTGTCATAGGGTTTCTTGCCTTGGTTTGAAGGTTTGCCCAAACCCGCGCCAAGGATCAAATCCTCCGCCACGCCTTTC
>NZ_JBKQXN010000224.1:0-1400 GCF_046762905.1 Yoonia sp. R2-816
ATGTGGATCGGGCAACGTCGTGATGGTAGTCTTCGTCATGTGGCATATCCTTTTCTCAAATGAGAATTGCGGCGCGTCAACAACGCCATGATATGCCGCCCCTCAGGGGCTATCACCAACTTTCAGCTATATCTCTCTCACCCTGGGAGATCGAGACAGATTGCATTCTGTTTGCTGACCTCGATGCAACGATGATCGATGAGACGGTCCTCTGTTTGACCGCAACCTTAACCGTAACACATGATGAGCTTCTCACCTTCTTCACCGCAGCACTCTTTTGCCCAAGTGACGATGGAGATGCTGAATCCTATGACACCCAGCTTCGGTGGTTCACCGATGAGGCTGAAGATGAAGTGATCGGGTATCTCTCCGGCATTGATGATGTGCGTCTGAACCAGGTCCAACGGATCATTGCCCGGGAACTTTGGTGGATCCGCCGCAAGGGGTCCAATATCTCCATTCAGATCATAGGGAAGGACGTGCAGGTCGAGGGGTTGGAAACAGCCTTCACACGTTCCACGGAGGTGCCATCGTCAGCGTGAAAGAGGAAAGGGGGCTTCGCCTTGAGTGATCCCAGGAGGGATCGGAAAGAGCTTGCGCCACGGCGCAAGCGGAAACTCTCAGACAAAGGACTGAACTCATGCTGAATGGCAAACTCATCGAAAGCGCAACTGGCTACAACTTGGCTGTTTTGTAGTGGTTCAGATGTGATCTGACAGTTGGCCGTTTTTCCGGCGGCGTCTGTCAGGCGAAGTTCAGTTCACGAACTTTTCCCGCCAGATTTCTTTCCCGTCGATCATAGTTTCGATGGGTGTTCTGCCGCAACACATTTTGCCCTGATGCGTGCGCTCGTGGTTGTAGTGATGCAGCCATTCATCCAGATCGGCCTGCAGCGCGTCGATGCTGTCATAGAGCTTCTTGCGGAACGCGACCTGGTAGAACTCCTGCAGGATCGTCTTGTGGAACCGCTCACAAATGCCGTTGGTCTGCGGCGATTTCACCTTGGTCTTTGTGTGATCGATATCGTTGATGGCCAGGAAGAGCTGGAAGTCGTGCTTGTCGACGCGACCGCAATACTCCGTACCCCGGTCGGTCATGATCCGCAGTACGGGCAGGTCGTGTTCTTCATGGAACGGGAGCACTCGGTCATTAAGCAGATCAGCCGCCGTGATCGGCGTCTTTGTGGTGTAGAGTTTGGCGTGCGCCACCTTGCTGTATGTGTCGACATAGGTCTGCTGGTAGACCCGCCCGACGCCCTTCAGGGTGCCGACATAGAACGTGTCCTGGCTACCCAGATAGCCTGGGTGGGCGGTTTCGATCTCGCCGCAGGCCTCATCGTCGTACTTCTTCTTTTCAAGCGCCTGAACCTGGGCCTCGGTCAGGATCATGCCATCCTCGGC
>NZ_JBKQXN010000225.1:0-1308 GCF_046762905.1 Yoonia sp. R2-816
GAGACTGCCAGGTGACAACAAAATGGCCATTGGCGAGGGCTGTTACACTTGGGTCGATTTGCGCGCTATTGGTGAATTCATTGACCAGGAACTCACTGATGCCAACAAAATCATGACCTGCGGCAGGTGGGGTGTTCATAATGGTCATTACGTTCTCCAATTCAAGCTGGTGAGCAATTGATTTGATCTCGTTTGCATGCTGTACGTGCCGATGATGAGCGGAAACCTGGCTCTCTTCCTGGCCGACGTTCCATTCAATTCGTCTCGCGTCCAGCATAAGAACCAGATCACCAAAATGGAAAATATCGGGATTCTATATTTGAATAGGCATCAGCTATGGTGAGGCCTGCGCCTCTTAGGGTCAGGACCCATTGATTTCCCCTTGGCAGCATGATTCATGGCTCAAAAACGAGCGGTGAATATGTCTGATCTATTCTGGCTGACGGATGCGCAGATGGCGCGTCTTGAGCCCTTCTTTCCCAAGTCCCACGGTAAGCAGCGCGTCGATGATCGGCGTGTGCTGAGTGGCATTATCTTCATCAATCGCAATGGCTTGCGCTGGCGAGATGCACCCAAGGAATATGGGCCACACAAGACCCTGTACAACCGCTGGAAACGGTGGAGTGAAAAAGGTGTTTTTGCTCAGATCATGATGGGTCTTGCTGCCGAGCACAGCGAAGAGAAGACAGTCATGATTGATGCCACGTATCTCAAAGCTCACCGCACCGCGACCAGCATGGGCGTTAAAAAGGGGGGCGTGGACGTCTGATTGGCCGGACCAAAGGTGGTATGAACACAAAGCTTCATGCGGTCTGTGACAGCCAGGGGCGGCCCATCAGCTTCTTTGTCACTGCTGGGCAGGTCAGCGACTATATCGGAGCGAGGGCGCTGCTGAGCAGCTTGCCAAGCGTTGAGTGGTTGCTTGGGGACCGTGGTTACGACGCTGATTGGTTCCGCGAAGCTCTGCATGACAAGGGCATACGGCCTTGCATCCCCGGTCGAAAGTCCCGCGCCAAAGCGGTCCGATACGACAAACGCAGATACAAGCGGCGCAACCGCATCGAGATCATGTTCGGCAGGCTGAAAGACTGGAGGCGCGTCGCAACCCGCTATGACCGCTGTCCCAAGGTCTTCCTTTCAGCAATCGCTCTCGCCGCAACCGTCATCTATTGGTTATGAGATGCTGTAACGGGGCCTGCGTCGCGCACGACCGTTGCCACTTGTCAGATCAGCATCGCGCTGTCGCCATTCCCGTATTGAACCCAGATGGAGGATGACGGGATGAAGCTATTTATTGGATTGGATGTG
>NZ_JBKQXN010000226.1:0-928 GCF_046762905.1 Yoonia sp. R2-816
GAACACCAGTGATGCGGGCCTTCTTGTGGGCGGGCTGATGGTCTCCTACGGCACGGGCAGTACGGATGTCAGCTCTGACTTAGGGGACGGGTCGATCGAGACCAGTGGTCTGGGTCTGGGCCTGGCAGCCACGTGGTATGATGCGCGCCGGTTCTATGTTGACGGGCAGGTGACAGTGACCTCCTACTCAAGCGATCTGACCTCGGACAGGCTTGGGACCCTGACCGAGGGCAACAGCGGGATGGGCTATGCGCTGTCGCTGGAGGCTGGGCAGCAATTCGATCTGGGCACGTGGCTGGCGGTGACCCCGCAATCCCAGCTGAGCCTGTCGTCGGTGACGTTCAGCGACTTCACGAGTGAGGCGCACCAGGAGGCGGTCGCGCTGAGCGCTGCGACCAGCCAGCAGCTGCGTCTTGGGCTTGAGGTCGCGGCGCAGGATCCGGGGGAGAGTGGCCTCAATGGCGTTATCAACCTGTACCATGAGTTTGGCGCGGGCAGTGAGGTTGAGGTGGCCGGGACGTCCCTGACGACGGAGCGTGAACCCTGGATCCTTGGGGCTGGTCTTGGCGGTACCTATGCCATGACCGACCGCGTGGATCTGTTTGGCGAAGCCTCCTATGCCACCGGGCTCAGCAACGCCGGCGACACCAGCGCCATCAGCGCAAGCGCAGGGCTGAAAGTGGTGTTCTAGGAAATCCGACACATGCGTGCAGCGATGTCCCAAAAGGCATCACCCAGACTGCGAAGAGAAGCGTGACCCGGATGAGCGACAACGGTCCCAAAAAAAGGCGATTGTATACTTGACAAACCCAATGATATTTCCTATCTATAATTCATAGAGTTAAAGGGAAATACCATGTCTGTTCTATCTGCCCCATATATGCACGATGAAGCCGCAGCTTTTGCGCATGTCGAAAGCATTCTCTGG
>NZ_JBKQXN010000227.1:0-281 GCF_046762905.1 Yoonia sp. R2-816
CCAGTCCGAGCCATGCGGCAAAGTCTCGTCCACATCTAAAGATATCCATGGACGGTGCGAAGGCCTCTACCGCCATGGCAGTGAGTGGGCCAACGCCGGGTATCGTTTGAAGCCGCCGGGATATCTCTGACTGCTGAGATAGCTTTCTCAGCTTGGTCGTCTTCGTGTCAATCCGGATCGTAAGATCGTCAATGGCAGTGAGCAGCTCCTCACACTCCTCCCGAACCAAAGCAAGCAAGCCGTTGTCGGCCTGTTGCAGGAACGCTGCGATCTTCTTCATC
>NZ_JBKQXN010000228.1:0-1678 GCF_046762905.1 Yoonia sp. R2-816
GTGCCAGCCGAGGCTGTGTGAAAACTCCGGATGATGTATGCTTTTCGGCAAAGACTGGAGGCGGGCATGTCGGGATATATCGAGGGCGCGGAGCGAAGTCAGGCGACGCTTTTTCCGGATCGGCTTGAAGATTGGATCGACGAGGATAATCCGGTCCGCGTGATTGATCTCTTTGTGGAGGAGATTGATCTTGAGGAGATCGGTTTCCTGCGGACAGCACCGGCGCGGACAGGGCGGCCAGGTTATCACCCCTCGGTCCTGTTAAAGCTCTTCATCTACGGCTATCTGAACCGCGTTCCTTCCAGCCGCGCGCTGGAGCGGGAAGCTGGTCGCAATGTTGAGGTGATGTGGCTGATTGGGCGGTTGGCCCCGGACCACAAGACAATTGCCGATTTTCGCCGCGATAACGGCCCTGCCATTCGGCGGACCTGTGCGCAGTTCGTCGAACTCTGTCGCCGGATCGGGGTGCTGAAGGGGGATTGTGTCGCCATCGACGGATCCAAGTTCAAGGCGGACAACAACCGAGACAAGAACTTCACCAAAGGCAAGATCGCCAGCCGCACCGCTCATCTGGTCGCGAGCATCGAGCGCTACCTTGATGAAATGGTCCGGATCGACCGTCAGGAAGAGGGTAAGGCCGGGGCCGAGAAGATTGCCAACCTGGCGCAACGCTGCGAGCGTATCCGGCAGGAGATCGAGCGCTTGGTGGACATGGGCTCGGCGCTCAATGAGAGCCCAGACAAGCAGATCTCCCTGACTGATCCAGATGCCCGCTCCATGGCCACCAGCGCCAAAGGCAGTGGTTTTGTCGGTTACAACGCCCAGTCCGCAGTGGATACCGAGACCCATCTGATTGTCACGCATGAAGTTATCAATGCCGGGCACGACCGTGAACAACTGTCGCCGATGGCCAAGGCGGCGAAGGCCGCTCTCGGACACAACGAAATCAGTGCGGTGGCTGACAAGGGTTACTTCAGCAGCCGTGAAATATTGGCCTGTCACGAGGATGGCATCACCACTACCCTCCCCCGACCCGAGACATCCGGCAACCGTAAGAAGGGCAGGTATGTGAAAGCCGACTTTGCCTATGACGCGGATGCGGATGTTTACCGATGCCCAGCAGGTCAGACGCTGACTTACCGCTACACGACCGAAGAGGGCGGTCTGGTGGTGCGGCGCTACTGGACCAATGTCTGTCAGACCTGCCCTGTCAAAGCGCGCTGCACGACCGGCAAGGAGCGTCGTATTACCCGATGGGAACACGAGCATCTGGTCGACGAGATGCGTGACCGTTTGAGCCGCGACCCGGCCTTGATGGGCTTGCGCCGCTCGACCGTCGAGCACCCGTTCGGCACGATCAAGGCGTGGATGGGGGCGACGCACTTCCGGATGCGGCGGCTGAAGAACGTCCGCACCGAAATGGCCTTCCATGTCCTCGCCTATAACATCAAACGGATGATCGCCCTGGTCGGGGTCCGTGGGCTTCTGACCGCCATTCCGGCCTAAATTGGGGTAAACCGTTCAGATTGCACGGCGAGAAACGTCAAAAGAGTCCGGCTTCCACCCCGCTCCAGCGCAATAAGTCCCAAAATGGTCCAGAAATCGAAAACCCCAAAGAAAACCACCAGAAAACCTTTAAAGCTGAAAAACCAAAGACGTTTCCACACAGCCTCAGCCC
>NZ_JBKQXN010000229.1:0-3696 GCF_046762905.1 Yoonia sp. R2-816
CCAGAGAATGCTTTCGACATGCGCAAAAGCTGCGGCTTCATCGTGCATATATGGGGCAGATAGAACAGACATGGTATTTCCCTTTAACTCTATGAATTATAGATAGGAAATATCATTGGGTTTGTCAAGTATACAATCGCCCAAGTTTGTCTTGCCCGACTCGTTTACACCGATCAGAGCAGTTACGTCATCAGCATCCACCCAGCCGCTGTCTGACACTGACCGAAAATTGGTAACTTTGAATTTGGCTAGCTTCAAAACGAACACTCCATAATATCAAGGATATACTAAGAGTTGTGGTCAGCCAAAGCAATGCAACATGATCTGCCGCAACATCGAAAGCTAATGCCCCACCTGAATGGCTGGTTCGGTGAAATCCGCTGCACTGCCAGAAGATCGTCGCTGCACCCGCGAAGGAATGCTGCGTCAGCGAAGTCAGAAAATCCAAGGTCGGTTTTGTCCCGCAACTTACCAGTTCTTGCCCCGCGCAGCGAACGGCAGGTGTACGGATAGGGAGGGCCTTCTGAGAATTTCATCGTACCAGCTATATGACACACGAAGGTCGCCTATTCTACTCTGCTTCGGTGTGACGGGCGACTGTAACGCAGAACGGGCCTCTTACGGACAGGGCTTTCGGCGTTAACGTACTATCCTGCCCCCTACCGGAGCGGACCCCTAGGAGTTCGGCTTACTATTGACGGCGAAACTCTCCCTATGTGCTGGCCATCTAAAGTATAGCGCTTTTCCACAAATCAATGGTGGTTGACGGCGGAATATCAAAACCTGTGCATCCTGTGGAAGCTCACGTATTTCATTGGGGGTCATGAGTGCTGCCTGCTGTGTTCTTTCACTCAAGCCAATGCTGTGAGACTGACCGATTACGGCCGCTGGAGAGCCAGATGCACCTCGTGTGTTTTCTGAGATTTCCACCGTGAAGTTTCCAATCATCTCCGAGATGGCCTTTGCTTCATTCATATCCTCGATCGCGCTATAAGCACGTACTGCAACATTGGACCACTCCTGAACACCAGTTCGCCCGTATGCAACTTCGATCCGAGCAATGTCCTGGAAGATGAGCATCAGATGCAGTCTGTACTTTCTTGCGCGATCACGCAGGGTTTCAAACAAAGGGAAATAGCCAAGCAGCGCCGCTTCGTCGACAATCATGAATTTTTCCGATGAGCGCTCTTCGCGCTTCATCATGTCATAAGTAATCGCTCCCAATATCAAGCGGACCAGACCCGGAAATTCCCTAAGATCATGCTCATCAAGAGTGATAAAAAGATCCGTGTTCGAATGGAGCGGGTCGAACGCATCCCGATCGTCGGTTGTGACCATTGCCACCATCTCCGGATAAACGGTCCAGTTTAATGATTGTTGGAGACTGGCCGTGAACCAAGTGTAAAACTTTTTGTCTTTGTTGATCATGGCATTGAGGGCGGATTTGACGCTAACGCGCTCTGAATCTTCGGCGATCTTCTTCAGTCGAGCCCGTAAACCATCATCCTCCAGGTTGACGACTGTTGCCACCCCTTCGAATGTCGAAAACTCGTCATTCTCTTCTGTGAAGTATTCCAATAGCCCGGCAAGCGTCGTTATACATTGGGCCGCATAAAATCTGGAGAACTCTGAGTCTTTTTCTCGCACCACCATCATATCGGCAAGGTGGCGATACGAGCGGCTGGTTTTGAGATGTTGGGATAGAAGACCCATGATGTTAACGCCCTTTAAAAGGCTGAGCTCACGAACATTTCTGCCCATAGATGTGCGCTTATCCCTACTGGCTTTGAGCGCTTCACCGTTGGGATCGACGACGACCAACGCGTGGCGGTAGGTCAAACAGGAGGGGATCACATAAGCCGCCGTTTTACCACCGCCAGACCCTGCGACCACAAGACTATGCCCAGACTCATAGGTTGAATCCATGGTGATCAAAGGTGACTTCCCCCCCTTTCCCCAAGTTCTTGGATCGTCATGTGAGTATGAGGGGTTTTTACGTGGATCGTAGTCCTCACCAAACACCATGCCACTATTTGGAGAAGACACAATTTTCTTGATCTTTGCCCACTTGCCCAACCTTGCGTCGCCAAACACCGACGACACGGATCTATAACTCTCGCGGTCTTTCTTGCCGGCGTCTTTCACGAGGAACGCTCCTCCAATCAGCATCGCTGACAATCGTATCCCGAGCGCACCGAGCAAGAACCAACCCGCGTACCAGGCCATGATCTTCAGCATGACGGGCGAGACTTGAAAGCCGTTTGCCAAGGTGAGCGATGCTTTCAGCTGCAATAGCAATGGGCCCGTCAAAGTGGATGTTGAGTAGAAAAAGAAGAAAGCAATACCCACAAATATCGGCCCAAACAGACTGGGTCTGATAGAGCGCATGGTGACGCTACCTGTGATGGTTGCGATGAGAAGGGCCAACAAGAGTTGCCAATTGTAGACAACAAAATCATGGAACTGGATGTTACGCGCCAACATGTCTTCCATGCGTGCGCGCCCGACAAAATGGACCTGCACGATGGCTGTCAGAATGCAGGCAAACCCAAACGCAAAAGCTGTGAAGAAATTCTCACGTGTCATGGGGTGGCTCCATGTCAGTATCATTCGTTTCGGAATCGCCGTTCCCGTCTAACCAATCCGCCATGATCTCTTTGTTGCGCGCTGCGACGTTGGCGTCCTTGTGCTGGGATAGAAACTTCTCAAGTTCACCTGCAACCCACTCAAACTCTTCCGGGCGGTGATTCACCTGCGCTATCAAAAAAGAACCCAGTAGAATCTTGCGCTGCGCGTCAAGGCGACGGGCGGCGTCGCGCATTCGGGAATTGAGCTTTGTCATGCGGTCCTCGAGCTTTCTCAGTTGAGAATGTTTCGGTGTCATGGTGGCAAGGGTCTGCTTGAACATCTCATCGATGTCCGCTGTCTTGATCGCCTGGCTAAAATAGCCGGCGCGTTTGGCGGCGGCGATCAGACGCGCTTCTTCACGGGTGCGGACGCGTTTGATCTCTTCCTCAAGTTCGCCCGGCGACATTGACGCCACCGTGGGTTTGTCGCTGGTCATGCAGGGGTCCCCCCGACATGACGCGATCTCGCCGCTGCGATCGTTGGCATGGCCACCTCATTTGCCCAAATCCAATGCGGATAGTCTTCCTCCTGCAGAGCGGTCTGGATGTCGCGGATGGTTTCAACTGATGCGCCAGGTGGCGTCACAAACATCGCAATGGGGTTCTCGGTGTCGCTGAGCAGAACGGATGCGATGGTCGCGTCAGACGGCAGGTTAAACCTCTGTTGCTTGATAAACCGACGCTTCTGGCTGACCAATGTCTCCAGAAGTTTGGCTTCCTTTACATGCTCGAAAGGTAGGAACTCGCGGGTCACAAGTATCATGCCGATAGTCTGCAAGGCTGGATATCCGGCCTTCGTCATTGTGAACGTGGCAATAGCGATCGGCGTCGCGCCATCGACCATGTTTGCCAGGATCAGCTGCTCTTCAAATACCCGGTTGAATCGCTTTGTAAGGTCAGCATCCGCGAAAAAATTGCAATCGGGGAGATGCTTGAATGTGAATTTTGAGCCGTAAATGGAGGGTTGATGAGATTTGTACTCGGCAATGAGAATGCCGACAGAGGTGCCACCGGTACTCATGCGCGCGATCTGATCGAACTTGCGGGTACGTTCCTCGGTCAGTTGTGC
>NZ_JBKQXN010000230.1:0-577 GCF_046762905.1 Yoonia sp. R2-816
GCTGGGCTTGGTTTCGGCCAACACCTAAAACACGCACAACGTCGATTGCGCTGCTGCATTTCGCTTTTTCCATCCAATTCAGAAAATCGTCGGCCTTCATCATATCACCCTGTCATCAGGGTGTTGATGACAAGCAAAATCAGCGTGATCGAAGACACGGTGATACTAACATATGCGATACGTTTAGACATTTGGAACCTTTCTGCGCCATTGCAAACAAGCGCTTCCGATGGTAAAGAAGGTGCCGCTGACCTCTGCGGTAACAGAGGCCAGCGGTCCAGACTACCAGTGGTGTATGATGTTGATGAACAACATGATTGCCACGATAATCTGGAAAATAAGAGCGAGTTTTTCGACTTTCATCTCTTATTCTCCTTCTAGCGCGGGGCAGGCCCATCCTGCCCCTTTGCGCTCTTATATAATGCACTTTTAAGTGCGTTTATGCAAGGGCTAAAATGAAAATAATCGTTTAATTACAGCGTAATAGTAGAAATAACGCCCAAGAGCATTGCCCTTTCTTTCTTTGCAATTTCCCGCACAACACCCGCCTTACCTTGATTGTGTTCTTGGTGTTGAG
>NZ_JBKQXN010000231.1:0-278 GCF_046762905.1 Yoonia sp. R2-816
TCAACAACCGGCGCCTGCTTGGCCCCATCGGAAACATCCCGCCAGCAGAGGCTGAACAGAACTTCTATGCACAGCACGACGTGCTCGATATGGTCGCATGAAATGAAGCTATACGTCTCCGGTGAAACCGGGGCGATTCAACCTGACCTTCTTTGGAGACCTTTCCGAGCCGCTCTTTGCCCCCCGATGAATGCTGCTTGGGCACCAGTCCGAGCCATGCGGCAAAGTCTCGTCCACATCTAAAGATATCCATGGACGGTGCGAAGGCCTCTACCGCC
>NZ_JBKQXN010000232.1:0-562 GCF_046762905.1 Yoonia sp. R2-816
CGATTTTCTCATGACACCAGCGCATATTCGCGTGCGAGGCGGCCCCCTTTTGGGGGCCGTTGAGGAAGCTGGAAGGGGCGGCGTTCGCCGCCCCAAGAACCCCGCGGGGCGTATTGTGTAACGTTGCCGTCTTGATCACCCGCCGTTTGTTAAAAGCCTACGATTTAGTAAACGGCTACGGGGAAGTCTAGTTTGATTATGAGGACTTGTCCTGTGCCGTCTGTGCGATCGTTGAGGAAGGCGACACCGACCCGGCGGTAGGATGTCTTTTCGGCCCCGTTGGTTGTGTAGGTGACGTGAACGCAGAGATTGGTGTTCCTGTTACCGGTCCGACGGGACCGAAGACTGCTCGCGCGGGCGGAGTGACCGAAGGATTGGTCGCGCAGAAAGGCTCAAGTCCGGTGCGTAAACGGTTCACCCGGCCGTTGTGGGACGTGGGGTTGATGCCGCCTGTGAGCCGGACAGCGTTATTGATACGCCTGCGTGTTTGGGTGGTGACGGCACATCGTACATTTGACCGAAGTCAAGCCGCCGCCAGCACGTGTCACGCTCTCATGCGCGC
>NZ_JBKQXN010000233.1:0-4853 GCF_046762905.1 Yoonia sp. R2-816
ATGGGCCGTTTTGACACATTATTTGTAGTAGTTCAGATGTGATCTGACAGTTGGCCGTTTTTCTGGCGGCGTCTGTCAGGCGAAGTTCAGTTCACGAGCTTTACCTGCCAGATTTCTTTCCCGTCGATCATAGTTTCGATAGGCGTTCTGCCGCAACACATTTTGCCCTGATGCGTGCGCTCGTGGTTGTAGTGATGCAGCCATTCGTCCAGATCTGCCTGAAGTGCGTCGATGCTGTCATATAGCTTCTTGCGGAACGCGATCTGATAGAACTCCTGCAGGACCGTCTTGTGGAACCGCTCGCAGATGCCGTTTGTTTGCGGTGATTTCACCTTGGTCTTTGTGTGGTCGATATCGTTGATGGCCAGGAAGAGCTGGAAGTCGTGTTTGTCGACCCGCCCACAATATTCCGTGCCGCGATCTGTGCTCCTCGCCGCGTCATGTCTTGCCGACGATCCGGTCATGATGCTCGGACCTATCAGGCCTATGCGCCATGCTCAGACGCCGGAGATTGTAATGGATGGCGGGGCCTTTTGGTTCCGGCCAGTTCTGCTATTTGTATGGTGCAGGCGTACCAGTGTACACGCCGCTTAAGCGAGTATCGACGCGGTTCACTCCCCTAAACGTATTTGATGTATTGCGGCAAGCAACTGCAAGGAACACCCCGAATGAAGATCAACTTGAAACCCATGACCCGCAAAGAGCTCGAGAAGCTGCGTGCTGAAATCGACAAGACGCTGGCGGTGATGGAAAAGAAAGAAATGAAAGAGGCGCTGGCAGCGGCTGAGAAAGCTGCCAAAGCCCATGGCTTTACGTTGGCAGATATTACCGGTCGTGCCACTTCTGTTACAAAGACCGCGCGCAAAACGGCAAAGAAACCGAAAAAGGCAGGCATACCCAAATACGCCAATCCAGATGACAAGACGCAAACCTGGACCGGCAAGGGACGGTATCCTGATTGGTTCAGAGCAGCCCTGGCGGCAGGAAAAACACTGGAACAGCTCAAGATTTAACACCCAGTCTTCGATACTGGATTCGAGCGGGCCTGGTGCATTTGCTGCAAGGCTTTCCGGGTCTGAATGCTGATGCAATCAATCAATCACGTTGAGCCGCGCGATAACTGACATTCTGACCGAACTAGATACCTACCTGCGCTCAAACGACAGTCCACCGGATAGTTTGGGTCTGTCTGATCTGGATGGGTTCTTGACTGGGTTGGTCTGCACTCCAACGCCAGTTGCGAATTGGGCTGATGTGGCCTTTGGGGCAGGCGTCCGCGTTCCAAAACGCATCATGGAGCTGACAACACAGCGGATGGATCAGATCGCAGCAGGTCTCGCCGCGGCGACACCGGTGCTGGAGCCGGTGTTCTGGCAGGCCCCGGAAGGACACGCCATTGCGATGGACTGGTGCGAAGGCTTCATGGAGGCGGTGAAGCTTGATGTCGCGACCTGGGATACCTTTGGACAGTCTGCAATAGGCTCGAAGCTGATGGTGCCGATCCTGGTCCATATGTTCGATGATGACGGCAACTCAATGTTTGACATTGCGGAGGAAGATATTGATCAGACGCTAGAAGTCGCTGCAGAGGCTGTTCCTCGGGTCGTGCCATTGATCTACCGGGAGATGCGGCAAAGATAGCGACCCAATCGATCCGCGATTTCTGATATCTACATTTTGGCTTCAAGCCACTTTGAAAGCTTGCGTCATTCGTCCAGCTTCAGATGACAGTAGTGGCTTCCCGTTCTTCATACTCCATGCAACTCTCTGTTTTAATGCAGAATTTGCACTTCGTATGTGAAATCCACCGACAGGTTGCGTTGAAGCGCATAAAGCGCCCTTAAGCCAGACACAGTGGTTCTTGACTTAAGTGTTCACTTAATGTTCTTTATTCGACTTGATGTAGTGAGTATGTGATGGTTCGTCGTTCAACCCCGCAAAAGAAGATTGATGAGTTGGCTTTCCCAGTTCGGGTGAGGTTTGCCATACCAGAGGGCGGATTTGGTATGCGCCTGGACGCGTTACATGTATGGCTCAGCACGGAAGTGGGCGTGGGTTTCTATGCCGTCCATTCATCCAGAGGCCTCGCAACTGACGCATTGGGAGTCTATCTTCGAGACATCGACAGTGCTCGTGCTTTGATTGCAGCTTTCCCAGACTTAATACTTGCTGACGGGACCGAATGCCGCGCCTATACTTCCCCCGTCCACGACGGTGCGTGGCGTAGTGATGAGTTGTTGGGTGTGTGCAATCTTTTTTCGATGGCGAAGGGCCAAGACGCGATACGCGCGCTGTTTGATGGCCTTGAAGACAAGACAGGCAACCTGCCGCCCCTGACCGGCATATATCCTGACTACATGGCTCCAGTTGTCAGCAACGGCGAAACCGGACCAGTCCTATCGATGATGAGATGGGGGATGCCGTCGCCTGCCTTTGCGTTGAAAGGCAAGAAAACAGATAGGGGCGTGACCAATGTTCGCAATACACAGTCGCCGCACTGGCGCAGGTGGTTTGGTGTGAAGCACCGCTGCGTTGTTCCCTTCACATCGTTTTCGGAGCCGCACAATCAGATTGGCAAACCTTCAGAACCGGTATGGTTTGCCTTGTCTGAAGATCGACCGGTTGCGTTCTTTGCCGGAATCTGGACGGAGTGGACATCAGTGCGAAAGTTGAAAGACGGTGAGACCACAGACAACCTGTTTGGTTTTCTCACGACCGAGGCAAATGCAGATGTTGGTGCAATCCACCCAAAGGCGATGCCGGTCGTACTTACCACAAAGAATGAAGTTGATCTGTGGCTGCAGGCAGATGTGGATGAAGCACTGACGTTACAACGACCGCTGGCAGACGGAAATCTGCAGATCGTGGCACGGGGCGCGCCGCAAGACGATTTTGGAATTTCAATCTAGCTCTGTCACATAGGGAGCAGATCGCCAGGCGGTCACGCACGCCCAACTGCCCAAGCAACGTAACAGGCAACGCTCAAGCCCAAAAAGCCGGGTTTAATGGACGGGCGCAACTTAGCAATATCTTGCCCGGGTCAGTCGTGACTTTGCGGCCGGCGTTTCGAGATGTGCATAGCGACCGCCAGAATACCTGGCGCAATCGAGCGCATAGCCGGCAGCAATAACGGCCGCGCCAATATCCCCACCTTCTGCAAAGCAAACCCCAACCCAGCGATCATATGTTTGCTCACCTGTCAGGCTACATTCGACCTGTTTGCCCCTGAGAAAAGTCACCATCCATCGGCGAGACTCCTGCCCGGCACGCGTTCCAAGCTCGGGTGCATCAACGCCATTCAGTCGCACAGGCGTCCCTCTCACAACGATTGTGTCAGCGTCTCGGACCTGGACTTCGGCCATTGCTTTGACCGGTAAACACAATGCTCCGAGAAGCACACCTGCCATTAAGACATGGGTCATTGATCGGCACCAGTGTTGAAATCATGATCAGTCATTGAATTTGTGCTACCCGAACAGGTTCTTAGTATTTGTCATCACATTGCTCCGCCCAGAGTCGGTCTTCTTCTACCTGCGCGTCATAGCGGTCTTGCCGTTTCTGATAAATCGTCATGATGTCGTAGGTGGAAAGGCCATATTCTTCAGCAAGTGCTGGCACGCTATTGGGGTCAGCACATATTGCCTTCCAGATGCGGTCGACTTCAGTCGCTTTTGTCTCAGAAGCTCGAGTGAGATTGATATCCAGCGTCTCAGCAATCTGACGATAGGTTTCGCCATTTACATGGCGCCGGAGCAGTTCGCGCCTGATCTTGGCTCTTTCGTCGAGGTACTGCCGATGTCGTTTTTTCTTGGCCAAGCCGGCCTCCAACAACGTTGTGTTTGCCAACAAAAACGTGTTGAGCGACTTAAAGTCGAGGCCGTGCCGGAACATAACTGTGGCAATGTCGGCGGCAGTTTTCTCAGCTTCGGCTGTTCGATGGTGGGCTTTATTGGGCTCTTGTTTACACATTTTGTGCCTTATCGACGGTGCGGAAATGCGATTCACTAAGGTGAATAGCGTCGTAGATTAATGCAAGTAGCGGCCCATCGAGCGTTTTGAGGCATCTCGTGTTGGATCATTCGCACCCTTCGGTGAGCGCAAAGCAGTTATCAGACGTTGTCTTTCGCTTTCTAGCGGAGCCGTCTTTAATTCGTGATCAAGGTGGTACCGGTTGACCAGCATATTCACGACTTTGGGTAGCATGCATGTCGTCGGATACAATGTGACACATATCAAACGCTCAGGGACTATCGCCAAATAGTCTTCGATGGAAGAGAAGCGCATCCATTTCCGCAACACGTCACCAGTTGCCGTCGTCATTAAGCCGAGCGGCATTCCGACTTCGAGTGTTATACCCAGATAGTAGATATCTGCCCCGGCTGCCGCATTTGAAGGAATCCGGATGACCTCCGCTACGAACATTCTTCCACTGCTTTGTTCCACTACTTGCCGCATCGTGACGGTTAGCATCGTTTTTCCAAAGTATTCTGCCTCGTTGCAACCGTCATCGCTCTTGTTTTCTGGCCTTCTGAGCACGGTACTCTCGTTCCATTCTTTCGCCTTCAGCCTTCATGTCTTCAGCGTCTGCAAAGCCATACGCTTGTGCCCAAAGATCTGCGCGCTCTTTCGCCAAAATTTCAGACTCTTCCGGTGAAAATGGTTCGATATCTATGTCACCGCAGCCCAAATCGCTCCCCCCTGCCCATTCTGTTCATCATGCACCAGCGGTTTGGGCCCGCTTCAAAACGGCCGATCAATCTGCTGTCCCAGCTCCAAGTCTGTAGCATTCGCTCTTTGCTTCATGATCATGTAAAGCCAGAAGGCTTCCTGTTGTGCTGCGACCGGGTCCTTCG
>NZ_JBKQXN010000234.1:0-281 GCF_046762905.1 Yoonia sp. R2-816
ATTTTGTTGTCACCTGGCAGTCTCATGATGGGCAGCAAGGCGATACGTCTCTCTCTGCCATCAAGGCCCGCATTTTTGATGCGGATGGCGTTGAGATTGTCAGCGAATTCCTGATCAATGAGTTTACCAATGGCCGTCAAAGCAGTCCGAGCATTACAGCCCTCGCCAATGGTCACTTCATTGTCACGTGGCAGTCTGAAGACGGGCAGCAAGGCGATACGTCCAATTCTGCCATCAAAGCCCGTATTTTTGGTGCGGATGGTAACGAGATCGTCAGTGAG
>NZ_JBKQXN010000235.1:0-1484 GCF_046762905.1 Yoonia sp. R2-816
TCAACGTTTCCGGCGAGGAAACGACAGCGTCCAGGACACGACCATACATCGACACAAGTCGCTCTGCCGTCTCACGGTCGAACAGCTGGCTGGCATAGGACAGCCTTCCAACCAGGCCCTCGCCCGTCTCCGTCAGATTGAGGCTCAGATCGAACTTCGCCGTCCCCGCTTCATCGGCAAAAGCGCTTGCTTCAACACCCTCAAGCGCCAATGCCGACGACGCGTCGGGCGTGTTCTGCAACACGCACATCACCTGAACCAGCGGCGCATGGCTCAGGCTGCGCACCGGTGACACCGCCTCCACCACCGCTTCGAACGGCACCGCCTCATGCTCGGACGCAGACAGCACCACATCCTTCGCCGCCGACAGAAACTCCCGGAACGACACCGATCCCTCGACCCGGTGCCGCAGCGCCACCGTGTTCACGAAGAACCCCGCCAACGCCTCCAGCTCGACCCGACGACGGCCCGCAACCGCCGTCCCGACCGCCAGGTCCGCATCCCCGCCAACACGATGCAGCAGCGCCGCAAACGCCGCCTCAAGAACCATGAACAGGCTCGCACCCTCCGACAAAGCCAAAGATTTGAGGCCAGCAAGGACATCACCGGGAATGCTCACCGCCACAGAACCGCCGCGATAATCCATCACCGCCGGACGCGGACGGTCGAATGGCAGCCCGATCGCCTCCGGCACACCCGACAGTTGCTCCCGCCACCACGCCGTCTCTGCCTCAAGACGCTCGCCCGTCAGCACCGACCGCTGCCACGCCGCATAGTCCGCATACTGCACCGGCAGATCCGCCAGAACCGCCGCCGACCCGCCGACCCGCTCCCGGTAAAGCGCCGACACCTCTTTCAGCAACAGACCCACCGACCAGCCGTCCAGCACCGCGTGATGGCCGCCCACCACCAGCACATGATCCTCAGCCGACAACCGCAGCAGCGTCGCCCGGAACAACGGTCCCCGCTCCAGATCGAACGGTACCGACACCAGCGATGCCACCCGGTCCTCCAGCGTTCCCGCGTCCAGCGCGCCGGCATCCTCCTGTGCCAGCACAAACCCGCCCGGCGCCGCCACCACCTGCACCGGACCGTCCTTCTCGACACCAAAGCGCGTCCGCAGGCTCTCGTGACGCGCCACCACAGCCTCCAGCGCCCCGGCCAGCGCCGATACTTCCAAAGAACCGGCCAGACGCACCGCCCCGGCCACGTGATAAGCCGCCCCCGCAGACCGGTCCAAACGGTCAAGGAACCACAAACGTTCCTGCTGGTGCGACAACGGCACCGGCAACGACCGGTCGGCCGGCTCGATCGCACCCCAGTCCCCGGCACCGGCTGCCTCCAGCGCCGCTGCCAGACCGGCCACCGTCGGCGTCTCGAACACCGTCCGCACTGACACCGACTTGCCGGTCTCCGCTTCCAGCCGCGCCACCAGACGCACCGCCAGCAGCGAATGACCGCCCAGGTCGAAGAAGCTGTCCTCG
>NZ_JBKQXN010000236.1:0-1609 GCF_046762905.1 Yoonia sp. R2-816
GCAAAATATGCTGACGCTTTGCGCAGGATCTCATTCGCCTGGCGCAGCTCCCGGTTTTCACGTTCAAGCGCCTTGATACGGTCGCGTTCCTCGGTCGTCACGCCGTCGCGCATGCCGCTGTCTTTCTCGGCCTGCTTGACCCATCCGCTCAAGGTCTGGGGAATACAGCCGATCTTGGGTGCAATGGCCGCAATCGCGCCCGCCTGCGTTTCATACGAACCTTGATGTTCAAACACCATCCTAACCGCACGCGCGCGGACCTCAGGTGAGTGGCGATTTGCCATTTTGCTTTTTGTCATAACCATCATCCTTACTTAAGTTGATGGTCTCCGACAAACTCGGGGCGATTCACATCCAATGCCCGGCGAATGAACGACTTAGAGGCCGCTTGTCGGGTTATTCATGCTCTTTGGGGGCAGGTGTAGGCTTAACCAGCTTGCCTAGCTTTTCGTTGAACTTCGCTTCGTCGTCGTCCGTCCCAATCTCGCGGGCGGCTTCTTTGAAGCGGTCTAGTTGCTCAGTGGATTTGCTGTTCATACTTTGTCGGCCTCCAAAATTTGACATCATGCACGATTAGATATGGGTCTTGGTCTTCGTAAAGAACAGTCAAGCTAGGCATTTCGTTTGAAACTGAGCCTTGAAAAACAAACGATCTGGTCTTTCCGCTTTCTGTAACCGCAGTGCCAACATCAGGATCATGTGCCATGACCCAAGTTGCGGCTTCCCAAGCATCGTTAGCTCTTTCCCAAAGTGCCTCGGCTTCATTCAATGCAAGCCTGACCGCTTCCTGTTCAACGATCTGCCTTTTCATTAAGGCAGGCCAAGCTCTCTAGCTCTACGCATTGCCCACTCAAGTTCCTCACCCTTCGGGTCACGCACTCTTTCGGCTAAGACGGACGATAAAGGCAACTCATCGCCTTGTCGTGCGATTTCCCAACCATAATCGTGGGACATCTCGCTGACCTCTTGTGCGGTCATTTCAGAAACGACCTTAACCCAATAATTCAGGCTCTGGGCTTGGCTTTCGCTCAAAAGCCCAGGCTCAGGGGGGCGCAATCCCTTCACGCGCTTTATAGAGCGGTTGTAGTGCCGCTCATCAAAGCACTGAATTCGTCCCTCAGCTTCCAGCTCTTGAAACCATTTTTCATAGTTGTGCAATCGAGGTCCGTTGGTGTCTCTCACATACTTTGCGCCAGAGAAATTAACACCATCCACTAGGTACTGCTTTGCCTCAAAAAACCACATCACCTTGTATAACTTGGTGCGGCCAAACCCCTCCTTGTCACGAGTTGCATAGGCAATCGTGTGTATCAGGTTTTTCAGCTTTTCCTTATCAAGACGCACTTCGTAGAACCTCAGCTTGGGGCGCTTACATAGTCATCCGCCGTAGGGTTTTCCAGCACGCGCTCACGCTTGCTGATTATAGAACAAGCGCTTGCCTTTTGCACTGACTAAAGCGATCTGCCCCCGTTCTGCATCGTCAATACCGTTCGCAATGCGGTTGTTGTAACGGAAGTCGAACTCCGCAGCGTAGCGGTGCAGGTGCTGCTTGCCGCAGTGCTGATACACACCCTTCATGCCGCGCTTGAAGATGCTGTAAAAGCCTTCA
>NZ_JBKQXN010000237.1:0-2208 GCF_046762905.1 Yoonia sp. R2-816
CCTCAATCAATCGTGCAAAACGATCTCGCAATTCCATCGGCAACGGTGCTGGCATGATCAATCCTCCCAAAAAGGGTGAACCACAGATCATGTCTCAGGGGAATCCTGCCGACTCAAACTTTTATCGAAATGCTTTAGTTAGCTGACATTTTGTCCTACACTACGGTCGCCCAACATCAGACTAGCTAATAAATTTGGTCAGAACACAACGTTTAGGTCATTGGCGAAAAGGACCGTTTGTGACCCAGTCCATCATCCAAAGCCGCCATTGGCGCAACCGCAGCGAAAGTCTAAAAGGTCCGCTGACCCGTCATCTGACGCTCAAATCCAACGGCAGCTTCGAGGCTGCCCGCTGACCTTAGAGCCCAAATCGGACCTTTCCGCCAAAGTCGCAACTCATCGTACGAATCGCATAATCTGCAAAACTGAGATACATTCACCGGAACAGGGCTGATCAGACCAGAATTGTTCGACCCCTAACCATTGGGTTGAGCGGCGCTGTCGGTACAACCTGCGTATGACGACCAACAATTTCAAGCGTTTGTAACTAGAGGTGTCGAATTCATCGGAGCTGAGGGTCAGCCAATGAAAAGAGTAATAAGAAGCGTTTTGGAGATACTGAATTCAAGTTGGAACGCCATCTGCCATGACAACAGGGGTTCTCCTTCAATGCCGGACGGATGCTTGCTGTTTGGTCCCGACGATCCCATTCCATTCGGCCATCATGATATGATGTTAGCTAGAGATGCTGAAATTTTTCTTGGCTCAACATCCCATGAAGCACGAGAGCGATCAGGACTCAACAAAGTATTAGTGGTCATCGGGTCCGAAAACAGCGGAAAGACTACGGCAACCTTGAAATGCTTTTCACTCTTGATGAAGAAATTTGAGATCTTGGAGCTAATATGGATAAGCAGGCTCGACGAGAACAACTATCTAGAAATCGCACAACTCCTTGAAACCCCTAACCTTTGCCGTGTGATTGTATTTGATGAAGCTGTCGGAAAACTGGATATATCCGATTTCGATTGGGAGCTCAAAACCATCGTTAATATTGGGCTTGCGATCAATGAGGGCGCCAGGGTCGTTTTGATCGAACGACAAAGACCCGATCACAATCTGGAGCGACACCTTAGGGATTATGTTGGATACGTTAAGTACTATTACCATCAACCAGCAAAGATTACAGATGCGATGTTTCATAGAACGAGCGCTGATTCAGGTGGCATCTACGATGACATGCGTATTGCCGGTGAGTCTTCGGAGACATTTCATAGGCGTCTGCACAGCGACGAAATTGTTGACTTGTCTGCGTACGCACGCTCACTTCCCGATGTCACCACGGAAATCATCGTGCGCCTTGCTTGGGACGAAATTCCGGTCTGGATTGGTGGCAGTCGCCTTCATGGTTTGTCGGCGGTTTGGGCAATTCTGGATGCAATGAAGAATCAGGAACGGATTGATGCGAACGTTCCAGACCTGGAGCTTCAAGTCATCCGCTTCTTATCCGATCTGGTTCAGGTCTCGGACATTTTTTTGTTGACTCACTTTGCACCTTCAGGTGGGGGAGTGGCGGGCAGCCTTGAGGAAAAACTGGCCGGATTGCTTGATGGGTCTGTTCCTGATCCAGAACGGACTGCCCGTGATTTTATGAAAATGTGCTTTCGGATTCGGTTCGACTTCGACAAAGATAACCCACTAATGCACTTGAAACTTCCGGAGGCCAAAGCTGCCAAATCTTCCAAGGTCGCAAAATGTATTGCGTCGCTGCTGTACAAGAAAGACGCTGTTTTGGACTACGATCCTCCTACAGACAATTACGACGAGGCAAAGAAGGATTTGCATGACCAACTCTCCATGAATCCATTTCAAGTCGTCTTGTTTACCCGCCCCACCTCTCAAACAAACGACGATGCCTCGTCGCAACCTAGTGGTCGTGTTTGGAGGCACGCTGTAGTCGTTGAGCTGACGGGTTGACGCTGCTTGTAAAGCCTCAGCGTTCGCATATCCGAACGGTGGCATTGTCCGCTGATCGGTCAGCCGCACCGTGGATTCAATGTCGGCAAAGGGCTGAGGCTGTGTGGAAACGTCTTTGGTTTTTCAGCTTTAAAGGTTTTCTGGTGGTTTTCTTTGGGGTTTTCGATTTCTGGACCATTTTGGGACTTATTGCGCTGGAGCGGGGTGGAAGCCGGACTCTTTTGACGTTTC
>NZ_JBKQXN010000238.1:0-857 GCF_046762905.1 Yoonia sp. R2-816
CAACTTTGTTCATGGTATTCTCTTTTCTTAAGTTAGGCCGGATGGGCCGGTGGGTTGGCTGGGCCAGAGGCGTCATCGGTTCAGCTTAAGCATTCATCAGCATCTTTCTTGGAAGCCGGTTCGGCGAGACGTTCGCGTTTCGTTTTTCGTCTAGATAAGTGTAACAAAAGGCACCCCACAGGCAGTTAAGGCTGTCAGCAGGGTAAGCACGGCAATGATACGGATCATTTTGCTACTTTCTGTGTGTCTGGCGCGTTAAACGTCATAAGGCGCGCGACCAGGCCCCAAAGCTGGGGAAGAGCTTGGTTACGCCACCTGCCGAGGGACAAGTACGAAAGCAAAAATCAAATAATATCTCAATTGTCTACATAGCTAAAACAATAAATTGACAGTTAATTGGTGGCGCTCACCAAACCTTCCGCCGCATATCTGGCCCTCCCCCGGAAAAGCGCACATCTGACCCATGGGCGGATACAGATGGAAAAGCCGACAATGACTGGGCACTCTCGCACCCGTGCCGCGGAGGACGCCATTGCCTTACCTTCAGCATAACACTCAACGCACCACCGGGTTGATATCATGGAGGGGGACGCGCCTTGGCCCCTTCCTTATTTTCATAGTCGCTGCGCTACCTTGAAAATATAGTCAGGCCCCCCCTGCGCCGGGCGCGTCCCCCATTCGCGCAAGCGCGAACTGATTGCATCAGACTGCTTGGACGCGGCGCGCGCATGAGAGCGTGACACGTGCTGGCGGCGGCTTGACTTCGGTCAAATGTACGATGTGCCGTCACCACCCAAACACGCAGGCGTATCAATAACGCTGTCCGGCTCACAGGCGGCATCAACCCCACGTCCCAC
>NZ_JBKQXN010000239.1:0-30329 GCF_046762905.1 Yoonia sp. R2-816
TTCAACATTGTGGTTTCCTTTGATGGTTTGGTTTGCACCTCCATCAAAACGGACAACCATCATCTCCATCAAGAGATGTGCCGTCCCCATTTCAGCTTGCTGAGAAGGGGGCGGTGTCAGATCACATCGAGACTAATTCACAATATTGTTCCCATGACTACCAGAAAATCCTGCGCCAGAATGGCTGCAAGGTGTCTATGAGCGGCAAAGGCAATTGTTATGGCACACTTATCCGACAATCTGGGGCACAGCGCTTGATCGCAATTGCGCTTTTGTTGAACCAGACACTCGAAAGCCGTACAGCATATCTTCGATTTGGCTGTTACCCGTCTTTGAAGGATCGTTTTCCGCGCTCCACTTCAGTTGCAAGAGCTTCCATTTTGGAACTCCAAAACTGCTGAAGTTGACCCAACCAGACCGTAACATCGTTGAAGCCCGCAGGATCGATTTTGTAGCAGCGTTTTGCGCCTTCTTTTCGAACCTTTGCAAATCCGGTGTCACGCAAGACGCGAAGGTGCTGCGACACTGCGGATTGCGAAATGCCAAACTCGGCCACTACCACTTGGACGATCTCACCAGAAGCATGTTCCCTTTGCGCAATAAGCTCCAGGGTCCGTCGACGGACAGGGTCCGCTAGCACATCAAAGGCGTTCATCAACATTCCCCAGTATAGAACTTGGCAGTCCGGTCTGCGGATTCCATTGCAACTATGTGGTCTGTGCCTGCCTTGACGTGAGCCAGGCCCCAAGCTTCTGCCCATTCGCACAGCATATTCTTCCCGCTAGCTCCGTCAGCCCAAGCACCTCCGGCAGCAAGAGTTGATTGACCGTCGCCTGCCAAATACGCAGTCAATCCCAGCATTCCCAATTCCCATCCCACACCTGTCGCGCCGGGGCCGTAATTGTCCCAATGTGCTTCGCTTGTCTCATCTGTTGGCAGCTCATGTTCGATGGTCAAAAGTACACCGTCTTGGGTGTTTTCGAGTTTGGCACTGACCCAGCTCGTGTTGCCTCCAAACTCCCAAGTGAGAGCGAGCGCTTTGGGCGGTTCACAGATTGTTATGCGTCCGTCTGCATTCCCTTGGATCGAGAAACGCCCGCCAAGCCTGAATTCTCCCGAAACCTCTCCAAACCAACGTTGCACGCGATCCTTCTCCGTCACGGCGCTCCACAAGTCAGTTTGAGTTGTTTGGTAGCTGCGACTTGCACGAACAATATGTGTCGGGCGTCCGTCACGTTCACCACTGGCTACCTCCCTAACGGTTGCACCAAATGCCTTGCTGAAGTCCATCTCAATATCCTCACGCAGTCGAATCATATAAGTTCATGCTAATATGATTTTCGGCTAATATCCATCGTGAGTTTTCTCAGAATGCGACATTCGCGGACTTGCAGAAAGTTGGGAAGTATGGCCTCAGAACGAGCCCTCGTCAGAAAACTTGGTACAGCCCCTATCGGAAAGGCAATGACACACGATCCAGGGGCAGTTCCCGTAAATGGTAAAATATTGAACAGTTTGGCTTGGATTCCAACCGTTGTGGTCAACGGCAGCCCCCGGAATGCCAGAACATCACCTATCGCTGCGCTGCCGCAGGTCGGCTGTGGGCCGAGTCTGTTAGGTTCCACTTTTGAGTGGCCGCTTTGTCCAAGACCCGGTTATTGCCAGATTGGAATTTGCTGCGACCAGCATCAACGACCGCTCTTTCCGCTGCGGGGAAGCGTAGGTTTTTACGCCATTGCAGCGAATGCGGTTCTGCGAGCGCGCGCAACGAGATTACGGCATGACCGGAATGGGCTGAGGCTGTGTGGAAACTGGCTTGGTTTCTTGACGACGAGGATGTTTCTGTCGATTTTGTGGAGGCACGCGGATTCTGGGTCATTTTGGCGCCCTATGCGCCGGAGAGGGTGGGGTCTGTTCCGGTAGGGGGCAGGATCGTATCATTAGCCGAGGTTTCGTCGTAACCACAGCCTTATGGCCAAGGCCACGCGCTACAAAAGAGAGATCACCTCAAGCCCCTTCTATGGTAATCCTTGTCCTGGCTTGATCAGCGTCCAAAGCTATGCACTCAGGTAGTTTGCAATCGGAAAGGACGACAACATCGTATACCTCATTGAGAGGCTGAGCGAACTCTAGCCATTCTACAATAATACCCGATAGCGTATCGACAACCACGACGCCGCATATTGGTGCGACACCTTGGCTATTGAGGTTCTCATCAAGTTCCAGGCCAGAGAAAGCATTATTTGACCTCGGACGAGAAACACCAATCACAGCAAACCGATCTATGATTGATAGACCCCTTGCATAGCCCGGAATGGACGCCACGATGGTTCGGCCACCAGTTTTCAAATCTACACTGATCAGGTGACCCCTGCCAGAGTCCAGCAGCCAAACCTCGCCTTTCCACAGCCTTGGGGAGTGCGGCATGGAAAGCTTGCTCAGGACCGCATCTCCGGATCTTGTATCAATCAGAACGCCACCATCTGTGCGGTGTTCGCGCCATCCGGCCGCAGCATTTGAGGTCGACACGCATGTAACATACGCGGGATCATCTCCCCGCATCGCCATACCGTTCAGGTGGCATCTGTCCTCGCCAACAACCCTATCGATGAACGGCGGATGCCAGAGTGGTCTAAAACTCGCTCTTTGGCTCGTTGTGGCCAAGCAGTTGAAAGCTGTGCTGACGAAGATCGGTATCTGCTTGGAGCCACCCAGCGTTGTCAGGTCACCAACAGCGATGTCATGAATGTCGATCTGTCCCGTAACATGCACCCCTCGCGGCATGAACATGCGATCGGTTCCATCTTCGGTTTGTGCATCGCGCTGCAGCCCGTTCTCAAACCACCACAACGTGTGGAGGCTGCTCACAACGAGCGATTGCCCGTCACTCCACAGGCCTTGGCAATGATCGATGTGATGGTTTTGGAAGCTGATCTGATCTGAGGTGTTACGGCCGACAAAAATGAGCTCGCCAGATCGGAAGGTTGTCAGTGCTAGACTGCAATTGTGATCCGAGAGCCAGTTTGCCAGCCCGGCGGAAAATCTGATTTCCACATGCTCGCCCAAGCTTTCCTGCTTGGCAGTATTTCTTTGCATTCGTACGCATCCCTCCAAGGCGGTCAAACTCTTACGGGTCTTTGCCAATCGCGTGCTCTAACGATCTCACCGACTGCATCGACTCAATCACTTTGATCAGCTTATCGGCAAACCTGACACCCTTGGTTGCATCCCTGACGTTAATGTTTCGTTAAGGCTTATGGCGGAATCCCGGCAAAACCGCGTCATTGCGAAGGATAGTTACCGTATACATTAGAATAACTTTAACAAAATTACTCACTTAGACATCCAAAAACAGATGAAAAAATAATCAAACACTTCATACACACGGCCAAATTGTAGTCATTTTCTGCAATCAGGGTGCGTCCTATCCAAAAGATCATGCCCTTTTCGGCACATGAGTAGACGACCCGAACCCTTTTAGCGAGTGAGGCAGAAATGACGAACTACAACTCCAAATTGTGCAATGCAAATCGCCGTGTTTCGCGCGGCCACCTTACCAGCGTTTCTGTCGCAGCACTATCGTCAGCTGCATTCTCAGTGGGCAGTCCAACTTCCGCATATGCAGATTCGCCTTTGTGTGTCTCGACCAGCACCAATGCCACGATCGAGTGGGTAACCCGCGTGGGCATCGACGGCGTGGACATCAATATCGCACCCAACACAAACTATTTTGACGGGTCCAACACATCACTTAGCTCTGTGGCCGCCGGCGAGAGCTTCGACATTGAAGTGGATGTCGTGACAAACGGCCCCGTCTATAACGAATATGTAATCGCCTGGCTCGACTTGAACCAGGACGGTGTCATTGATGACGCCAGCGAACGTGTCTTTGTTCAGAATGCAAACGTCGATGGTACGGGGCTCACCTTTTCTGGATCATCTGTCGCTGTGCCCAACACAGCTTTTAATGGCACATCTTTTGGCCGCGTCATCATGCAGTTTGCCGCAAACCCAAGCCTATGTGGAACCTATACATATGGCACAACGGTTGATTTCAAAATGGATGTGCAGGGCGGTGCCGACAATCCCAACGCGCCACAACCGCCCGCGAACGTCGTTGCCGTTGCCGGGAACGGTAATGCCGCGTTGACTATCACACCACCTGCAACAGGCAACACACCAACGGAATACCTGGTAAAGATCCAACCAGATGGAACTGAGGTGACAGTGGATGCTGCTGATATCGGCAGCCCGGTTGTTATATCTGGTTTGACCAATGACCAAGCTTACACTTTTGAGGTCACGTCGGTCTTTGATTACACCACGCCAGCAGGCGCAGTTGTGCCATTGTCCAGTTCGTCGTCCACCACCAGTAATGCAGTGACGCCCGATGGCACCGCACCAGCCGCTCCCACGGGCATTGATCTGACGGATGCGACAAACTCAGGGATCAACGACGATACGATCACGAGCGACGCAACGCCATCTGTTGCGGGTACTGCTGAACCTGGTTCTGAAGTCGAGGTCTTTGTTGGTGGCGTTTCCGTTGGCACAGTGATCGCCGATCCAACAACCGGAGCTTGGGAGTTCCTGTTCGCAGACGGTGATCTGGCTGAAGGTAACAATGCAGTCACGACGACAGCGACGGATGCGGCAGGCAATACCTCTCCGTCCTCCTCGCCGCTTACCGTGACTGTTGATACAGCCAATACCGCACCTTCCGGGCTTGCACTTACCGATGCGACGAACTCCGGCAGCACCGATGACAACCTGACCAATGTCTCGCAGGCCGAGGTGGTTGGTCTCGCCGAAGCGAACGCCGAAGTTGAGGTCTTTGTTGCCGGTGTATCTGCTGGCACAACCACGGCTGATGGTGACGGGAACTGGTCCTTCACCTTCGCCGATGGCGATTTGGCAACCGGCGGCAACGCTGTCACTGCAATCTCAACTGATCCGGCAGGGAACGTCTCTCCCGCCTCTGATACCCTAACGATCACGCTTGATGAGACAGCGCCGTCGGTGCCATCTGGCTTGGCTCTGACCGATGCCACAAACTCCGGCAGCGCCGATGACAACATCACCAACATCGCCACGGCTGAAATGACGGGCACAACGGAAGCAAACGCTGAAGTTGAAGTCTTCGTGGCCGGCGTCTCTGTCGGAACAACAACAGCCGATGGCGACGGGAACTGGTCATTCACCTTCGCAGATGGTGATCTCGCAACTGGCGACAACGCCGTTACCGCAACTTCCACGGATGCAGCAGGCACGACATCCAACCCATCGTCACCACTCACAATCACACTCGACGACAGCGCGCCTGCTGCACCCACCGGGATCGATCTGACGGATGCCACAAACTCCGGTAGTAACGATGACACGCTCACCAACGACACCGCACCTTCGATTGCAGGTACGGCGGAGCCAGGTGCGGAAGTTGAGGTCTTCGTGGGTGGCGTTTCCGTTGGCACAGTGACAGCCGATCCAACGACAGGCGCTTGGGAATTCCCATTCGCCGACGGCGACTTGGCGGAAGGTGACAACGCAATCACCACGCAAGCGACAGATGTTGCGGGCAACACCTCGCCAAGCTCGGCGCCGATTACCGTGACCATCGACACGGCGAATGCGGCACCGTCGGATCTGGCACTGACCGATGCGACAAACTCGGGCAGCACTGACGACACGTTAACCAATGTGGCTGAGGCTGAAGTGGTTGGCGTCGCAGAAGCAAACTCCGAAGTCGAGGTCTTCGTGGCTGGCGTCTCTGTCGGGACAACCACAGCCGATGGCGATGGCAACTGGTCCTTCACCTTCGCCGACGGCGATCTGGCGACTGGCAACAACGCTGTCACCGCCGTCTCAACTGACACAGCAGGCAATACATCTCCGTCATCCGACACGCTGACGATTAGCCTCGACGAAGGCACCCCTGCAGCACCGTCAGGAATTGACCTGACCGACGCGACGAATTCCAGCAGCACTGATGATACAACCACAAGCAACCCAACACCATCGATTGCAGGAAGCGCTGAGCCCGGCGCAACTGTTGAGATCTCCGTAGGTGGTGTATCTGTCGGGACGGTTGTTGCTGATCCAACGACTGGCGCGTGGGAGTTCCCCTTTGCTGACGGCGATTTGGCCGAGGGCGACAACGCGGTCACGACAACAGCCACAGATGCTGCGGGCAATACCTCTCCCACATCTGCGCCGCTGACTCTTACAATCGACACAGGCATATCCGCCCCGTCGAGCATTGTTCTGACGAATGCGACGAACTCCGGGAGCAATGATGACACGATCACGAGCGATGCGACCCCGTCTATTGCTGGCACCTCAGAGCCTGGCTCAGAGGTTGAAGTCTTTGTCGGCGGCGTCTCCGTTGGGACAGTGACAGCTGATCCGACGACTGGCGCATGGGAGTTCCTGTTCGCAGACGGTGATCTGGCTGAAGGCAACAATGCTGTCACGACGACGGCTACGGATGCTGCTGGCAATACTTCACCAAGTTCATCGCCTTTGACCGTGACCATCGACATGGCCAATGCGGCACCATCAGGTCTGGCGCTGACCGATACCACAAACTCCGGCAGCACGGACGATAACCTGACCAATGTGGCCGCGGCCGACGTGGTTGGCGTTGCCGAAGCGAATGCTGAAGTTGAGGTCTTTGTCGCTGGCGTCTCTGTCGGGACGACAACCGCCGACGGCGATGGCAACTGGTCTTTCACCTTCGCCGATGGCGATCTGGCCGATGGTGGCAACGCTGTCACCGCCGTCTCCACCGATCCCGCTGGTAACGTCTCACCATCCTCCGATACCTTGACCATCACACTGGATGAGTCAGCACCGTCGGTGCCATCCGGTCTCGCGTTGACCGATGCCACAAACTCCGGCAGCACGGCTGACACGATCACCAATGTTGCGGCTGCCGAGGTCACTGGCATGACAGAGGCCAATGCCGAGGTTGAAGTCTTTGTCGGTGGTGTTTCTGTAGGCATCACAATCGCAGACGCTGATGGTAACTGGTCCTTCACCTTCGCCGATGGTGATCTCGAAGATGGCGACAATGCCGTTACCGCAACTTCCACGGATGCAGCAGGCACGACATCCAGCCCATCGTCACCACTCACAATCACACTCGACGACAGCGCGCCTGCTGCACCCACAGGAATCGACCTGACGGACGCCGCAAACTCCGGCGGCAACGATGATACGCTGACCAACGACACCACACCTTCGATCGCCGGAACAGCTGAGCCAGGTGCGGAAGTTGAAGTCTTTGTTGACGGCGTTTCCGTTAGCAGCGTGACAGCCGATCCAACCACCGGCGCATGGGAGTTCCCCTTCGCAGACGGCGATCTGGCGGAAGGCGACAACGCGATCACTACGCAGGCAACAGATGTGGCGGGCAACACCTCGCCAAGCTCTGCCCCCATCACTGTGACCATCGACACGGCCAATGCCGCGCCATCGGGTCTGGCACTCACCGATGCGACCAACTCTGGTAGCACCGATGACAATCTGACCAATGTGGCTGAAGCCGAAGTGGTTGGTGTCGCTGAAGCGAACGCCGAAGTTGAGGTCTTCGTAGCTGGTGCCTCAGTCGGCGCCACGACCGCCGACGCTGATGGCAACTGGTCCTTTACTTTCGCCGACGGAGACCTCGCTACAGGCGACAACGCTATCACCGCAGTCTCAACAGACACAGCAGGCAATGCATCGCCATCCTCAGATGCGCTGACGATCACTCTCGATGAGGATACGCCTCAGACAACGCCTGATGTTGCGATCTCAGTTGGCAGCGATAGCGGTGAAGCGGGTGATAGTCTCACAAATGATAGCACCCCCGAAATCGACGGAACTGCCGAGCCAGGTTCGGAAGTAGAAGTATTTGTTGGCGGCATCTCCATTGGCACAGCTTCGGTCGATGACGGTGGCAATTGGTCATTTACCTTCGATGACGGCGACCTCTCGGAGGGCGATAATGAGGTGGCGGTTGCAGTGACTGATCCAGCAGGCAACACGTCCGCTACATCGGTGCCACAGACGATCACCTTGGATACAATTGTTCCGACAGCCACGTTCATGACGCCGTCGGAAGTTCAAACGGGGCCATTCCCAGCGTCCATTACCTTCAGTGAACCTGTTGATGAACTCACGCTCGCCGAAATCTTGACAGAGAATGGTACCGTCTCCGATCTGACGACGACGGATAACGTCACATTTAACTTCACCGTCGCCCCAATGTCTGATGGACCTGTGACGCTCTCCATCGACGAAGGCGTTGCACTTGACGCTGCGGCGAACTTGAGTGCCGCTGCTTCAAGTGCCGCGGTTGCTGCCGACATCGTCGCACCAAGCATGATGATCTCAGGGCCGTCTGCAGGTGTTACAGAAACGTTCCAGGTCACCTTCGAATTCACGGAAGATGTGACTGGCTTCACCATTGAAGACATCATCATCGCTGGCGGGACACTGTCGAACTTTCAAGGATCCGGTTCAACATACACGGTCGATGTGACGCCGGTCGTTGGGCAAGTCGTAACACTCGACGTTCCTGCAGGTATGGCACAAGATGCTGCAGGAAATGATAACGAGGCAGCCCAGACCTTCTCAGTCCAATCAGGATCGCCGGAGTTTGAATTCGAACAGGTCAAGGATGAAGTGACCGACATCGTTCTGGGCATCGCCACCCGCGATTTGCAGAACCGAATAGCTGCTAACCGCCAGTTGGTTGAGGACGCGCGGACCCGCTTCATCGGTGCGCGGCAGCGGGAGGAGCAATGTTTCACCGACGAAAGAACCGGGCAGGTCGAGTGCCCTGATGGCGTCGGTCGTCGTAACACACCGCTTGATATCACGGGCGATCTTTCATTCGGAGAAAATCAGTTCTCGACACGCGGGTCATTCTTAGGTCAACGGAGCAACACTAATGGTGATGTTTGGCGCGTTATCTCTGGCAACTTCAACCTCAGCCGGGACGATGATGGTGCAACATCGGCATTGGTCACTGGTCGGGTTGCGTGGGAACGTGAGACGTCAGATGATACGTTACTGGCTTACTATGTTGGGGGTGACATCTCTCGCTCGAAAATCTCTGGCGACTTTGACGGGGCAGCGGACGGATACTCACTCTCACTTGGCTCTTACTTTGTCAGTGAACTAAGAGACGATGTCTTTGCAGATGGATATGCCTCGCTCGGCTACGGCGTCGCCAATCTTGACATCTCCAACGATACCTTGGGCCTTCAGGGTGAATATAGTGGCCTGACCTTCCAAACAGGGGCAAGTGTCACTGGGGTCTATGAGCAGCAGAGTTTCGAGTTCTGGCCGCAGCTGGCCGTCGATTACGGCTATTCCGATGTCGGCACGGTCGACTTTGATGCAGAAGCATTTGGCCTGGTGGATCAAGTCTCTCTGGATGGTGGTGAAGTCTCGATCTTTAAGCTGAGCTTTGAGCCGGAAATCAAGATCGCGATCTCAGGTGAAGTCGAAGGCATTGCGTCGACAACCCTTACCGTCACGCCCAAGCTAAGTTGCCAGCGCGTCTCAGGGCAAACAACACAAGAGGATTGTGGTGCGGGTGCAGGCATCAACCTGTCTTCGCGTTCGGATGATGACTTGGGTCGCTTTGATGCTGGAGTTTCCGTCGAACAGATCGGAGACAACACGCAGACATCCCTCCAATTGAAGCTGGAACGCCGGTTCTAACTGACGCTGATCCTGCAGCGCCACCCCCAAGTGGCGCTGCAGGGCTTAAACGAAAAACGAGTGACTTTTTAGGAGATAAGTAATGGAAATGCGTCCAACCAACAGCGAACTTGTCCGCCGTATGCAAGGGCGAGTGAAATGGTTTTGCCAATCTCGCGGCTATGGTTTTGTCGAAGCGCCTGAAATCGCAGAAGACATCCTTCTTCACCAAAACACTCTGACAAGAAACGGTCAAAGCTCGATAGTTGCAGATGCTCAGGTTGATGTTTTTGTCAGGCAGACCCCACAGGGGTTACAGGTCACCGAACTCATCAATATCGTCAAGCCTGATGAACCGGAGAACAACGCATGCGCCACTCATGGCGCTTCGGATTTTGTTCCAGCACGGGTGAAATGGTATGACGAGAAAAAAGGCTTTGGATTTGTAAACAGGTTCGGCGACCCAGAAGACTGCTTCGTCCATGAACGTCAACTCGGCCAAGCGGGCTTGGGTGGCTTAGGTTCTGGTGAAGCCGTTTGCGTCGTCGTTGAAGAAAGCCATCGGGGTGCGGTCGTATTGGCGGTGAGGACTTGGTCACAGATAGGTGAGGACAAAGGCGCGACCAAGCAAGGCGGGCAATGGGTGCAGTAAAGGTCTTTGGCAAATGCGCGACGATACCAAGTAACCTCACGCACTCTCCACAATTTGCTGAATTGAGGTTTGGATGCCAGTAATCGCGGAATTTAAAGCGCTCCCTGTTTCATCATTTAGTGACGTTCCTGGGGGCGGCAACGATCCATTTGTTTTGGCGAATGATGATCCTGCCCAGCTACTAGACGTTTCCATTGATGACGATGACACGACCATCGATGGCGATACGATCGCAAACGAAACACCAAATGACATCAACCAGATAGCAACAGTTACGGACGCAAATGGTGCAGTTGTTTCTGTCGACGCATGCTATGTAGAATGGACTGCGACGTACACAGGTACCAATGGTCAAGTGATCGAGGTTTGGCGCATTGAACTCGACAACGGTCTGCGCCTATTTGCTTTGTCTGAGATCCCAGAAGTTGGGGTGACTTTCACGACTAGCAACAAGGACCAAGGCGCTGACGGACTGGACCCAGCAAACATTCCCGATACACCGTGTTTTGCGCGTGGGACGTTGATTGAAACCATCGTAGGCGAACGTCCGATTGAAACGCTTCGTGTTGGTGACAAGATTGTTTTAAAAGATGGTGAGCATGCAACCATCCGCTGGATCGGACGGCAAAGCTTCTATCACGGTGAACTGAAATCCAAGCCAAAGCTCAAGCCCGTTCGAATTATGGCAGGTTCGCTTGGCGCGGGACTTCCAAAGCGTGATTTGCTCGTTTCTCGACAGCATCGAATGCTTGTGAGTTCCAGGATTGCAACACGTATGTTCGGGGAGCCCGACGTTCTCGTGGCAGCAGTTAAGCTAATTGATCTGCCAGGCATCTTCATTGATGAGACCTTGGAGACCGTCGAATACCACCACCTGCTCTTTGACCAGCACGAAACTATCATCGCAGAGGGTGCACCCACAGAGAGTTTGTTCACTGGACCGGGCGCACTAAACGCGTTGAGCAAAGAAGCGCTGCACGAGATAATTTCGATCTTTCCGGATGTTGCATCGGACGGATATGAGCCAAAACCATCACATTACATCCCTCGGGGGAAACATCAAAAGAAGCTGATTGCTCGACACTGTAAGAACAAAGTGCCAATTCTGAGTTGAAGTAGTCTCTATGCGATTTGACAGTTTGCCGTTTCGATGGCACTTGGCAGGTCAGATCGTGACCAACATGACTGAAAAGCACCAGTTTGAGTTCAAGACTGGTTGCGCGCTAATGTTCGATAGATCGTCGGCCTGGACACAGAGAACACCTCAGCCAAATCACTGATAGAATAGTCACCGGTGCCGTGCATCCGGCAAAGTTCCTTCTGCTGTTTTTCAGTGAGCTTCGGCTGCTTGCCTCGCAGCTTTCCCTTGGCCCGGGCGATTTTCATACCTTCGCGGGTGCGCATGCGGATCAGATCAGACTCGAACTCGGCAAAGGTCGCAAGGATGTTGAAGAACATCTTGCCCATGGGGTCGGTCGGATCGTAGACCGAGGCCCCAAGTGCCAGTTTCACCCCTTTGGCTTCGAGCTGAGCTGCGATAGCGCGGGCATCGGGAACCGATCGCGCCAACCGGTCCAACTTTGGGACAACAAACGTGTCGCCCTCGCGCACCGCGGCGATGGCCTGATCCAGTCCGGGTCGCGCGCGGTTGGTACCGGTTAACCCGTGATCCGCGTAGATACGATCCCCTGCCACCCCAAGGCCGATGAGTGCCGTTGTCTGGGCGGCTAGATCCTGTTTGTCGGTGGAACACCGCGCATAGCCAATCAGCGTGTTTATCATGGTAGCGTTGTACGTTTAAGGCACCCTCATTGCAAATCATATCGTACCATCTATACGAGACGGGATTTGTTCTGGTTTCCGAGTGATTTGTTGGACCCGCGAAACCGTCCGCTGATCGACCCTCATTCGGACACACATATTCCTTGACAACAGGACATTGCCCATGCCCCGACGGCGTATTCTGAGCGACCGCCAACATGCTGTGTTGTTTGATCTTCCAACCGATCAAGCCGACCTGCTGCAGCATTACACCCTGGCCGATGATGATATCGAACACATCCGCGCGCGGCGCGGTGCGCAGAACAAACTTGGTTTTGCTTTGCAGCTTTGCGCCTTCCGCTATCCAGGTCGCTTGCTGACGGCCGGAGAGGTCATTCCCAGACAGGTGTCGGAGTTCATCGCAGCGCAGATCGGTGTCAAATCAGATGACCTGATCCGCTATGCAGAAATTGACGTCACCCGGCGACGGCATCTGGTCGAGTTACGCCGTATCTACGGTTACAAGAATTTCTCGGGCCGCGGAGCAAGTATCCTCAAGGAATGGCTTGCCGAAGAAGCCATCATCGCACGGTCGAACGAAGACCTGGCGCATCGATTTATCCAGAAATGCCGCGAAACCATGACGATCTTGCCAGGACCAACGGTCATTGAGCGCCTATGCGCGGAAGCCTTGGTTGCAGGTGAACGCAGGATTGAGACACTGATCGCAGGCCGATTGGGATCGCCGGTCGGGGAACAGCTTGATGCACTGCTCACGTCTTTTGTCGATGAACGGCTCAGTCGGTTTGTTTGGTTGCGTCAGTTCGAGGTTGGCAACAACTCCGCCGACATGAACAAATTGCAGGATCGTCTTGAATATCTGGAAGGTATCTCATTGCCTCCCGATATACTGGCGGATGTCCCACCGCACCGCGCGGCGCGGCTGCGCCGTCAAGGCGAGCGCTATTTTGCAGATGGCTTGCGAGACATTTCCAGCGACAGGCGATTGGCCATTCTGGCGGTCTGCGCCAGTGAATGGCGTGCTGCCATTGCCGACGCCATCATTGAGACCCATGACCGGATCGTTGGCAAAACCTGGCGGGATGCAAAGCGCATATGTGATGCCCGTGTCGCGGATGCGAAAACATCCTTGCATCAAACGCTGAAGGCCTTCTCGGAACTGGGTGGTGCATTGTTGGAAGCGCGTGAAGATCGAGTGCCGCTCGATGATGCTGTAGAAAGCGCATGCGGATGGTCCGATCTTGAGGGCTTTGTGCAGAATGCGGCTCAGTTAACCAAAACTATGGCTAGAGATCCGCTCGAACACGTTGTCCAAGGCTTCCATCGGTTCCGGCGCTATGCGCCGCGTATGCTGCGCGCACTTGATATCCGAGCTGCAGCGGTCGCTGCCCCGCTGATGGAGGCCATAGATGTCGTGCGGAACGGGACACCATCGGCTGATCAACCAACGGCCTTCGTGCGCAGGAACTCGAAATGGCAGCGTCACCTAAGACCCGATGACGAGGACTATCATCGCCTTTGGGAGGTTGCAGTCATGTTCCACGTGCGGGATGCGTTTCGATCTGGCGACATCTGGCTGGCAGATTCCCGAAGATATGCAGACCTCAAACAGACCTTGGTCCCGCTTGCGGCTGTGCGCACCACGCCAGAACTGAAAGTGCCGTTTGAGCCGGAGCAGTGGCTGGAGGATCGTCAAATACTTATGGCAGATGGACTGCATCGACTAGCAGCAGCCGCGCGAAAAGGTGCAATCCCAGGCGGCACTATCGAAAACGGCGAGCTGAAGGTAGACCGTCTGACATCGGCTGTACCGACCGAAGCAGAAGAAGTGGTCTCTGATCTCTACCAACGTCTACCAGATGCCCGCATCACGGACATTCTGTTAGACGTTAATGCGGCGGTGGGCTTCACGGATGCGTTTACAAACTTGCGGACAGGAGCGCCCTGTCATGACGAGATTGGGCTTTTGAATGTTCTGCTGGCGGAAGGCCTCAATCTGGGCCTCAGCAAAATGGCTGATGCTACCAACACGCACGACTACTTTGCGCTGTCGCGCCTCTCGCGTTGGCATGTTGAAAGCGATGCGATTAATCGTGCGCTGCACGCCGTCATTATTGCACAATCCGAGCTGCCGATGGCGCAGTTTTGGGGTCTTGGCCAAACAGCGTCGAGCGATGGGCAATTCTTCCCGTCAGCCAGGCAAGGTGAGGCCATGAACCTCATCAATGCCAAATACGGGACTGCGCCAGGTCTGAAAGCATACACGCATGTCTCTGACCAGTTTGGTCCATTTGCCACGCAGACGATCCCTGCGACCGTGAATGAAGCGCCGTACATACTCGATGGGTTGCTGATGAATGAGACAGGCAAGCGGGTCCGCGAACAATATGCCGACACGGGCGGGTTCACCGATCATGTCTTTGGCATGACCTCTCTATTGGGATATCGGTTTGTGCCACGGATCCGCGATCTGCCTTCAAAGCGGCTGCATGTATTTGATCCCAGCAATGCGCCGATTGCGTTGAAAGGACTCATTGGCGGCAAGATACGCACAGATACAATAACCACGAACTGGCCTGATATCCTGCGCAGCGCCGCAACCATGGCTGCGGGCATCATGCCACCCAGCCAGTTGCTGCGAAAGTTCGCGTCCTATCCGCGTCAACATGATTTGGCCGTTGCGCTCCGTGAAATCGGCCGGATCGAGCGCACGTTGTTCATCATCGACTGGTTACTTGATGCCGACATGCAGCGGCGCGCACAAATTGGTTTAAACAAAACTGAAGCGCATCATGCCCTGAAGAACGCACTGCGCATAGGTCGTCAAGGCGAAATCAGAGACCGCACCGCCGAGGGGCGACACTATCGCATGGCTGGGCTGAACCTGCTGGCCGCCATCATCATCTACTGGAACACCGATCAGCTTGGGAAGGCCGTCCTTCAGCGACAACAGGAAGGGCTAGACTGCCCCGCTGACCTCCTGCCCCACATCTCGCCGCTCGGTTGGGCGCACATCCTGCTCACAGGCGAATATCGGTGGTCAAAACGCTAACCGCGCCCCCTTATGATACAATCCTGCCCCTTACCGGAATCGACCCCAGGGTTGATTCTGCGCTTCAATGGCGTTTGCTGCGATACGATTTGAGCTGAGCGCCGCCCATCAGGCCGGAATGGCGCTCAGAAGCCCACGTACCCCGATCAGGGCGATCATCCGATTGATGTTATAGGCGAGGACATGGAATGCCATCTCGGTTCGGACGTTCTTGAGCGTGCGCATCCGGAAGTGCGTCGCCCCCATCCAGGCCTTGATCGTGCCAAATGGGTGCTCAACGGTTGAACTGTCAACGGCGGCGTAAATTATCGCCATTGGGGCGGAGCAAAAGTCGGCCACTTGGTGGTGCGCCTTGGGGCGTGATGCCCTCATGTAGCAAGCACGTTCCAAAGCGCCTTTACCGTCAGGCCCAAATATCGCTGGAGTTCGATCCAATTTGGTTTGGACTGATCATGCTGCTGTCGCTTGACATTAGCTTTACAACGCCGCCCTTTGGATTGCTGCTTTTTGTGATGAAGGGGGTCGCGCCAAAAGGACCGACCATGCGCGAGATTTACACCTCGGCCTTTCCGTTCATCGGTTGTTCGCTACTGCTTGTCGCGTTGCTGATCGGATTTCCGCAACTAGCGCTGTGGTTGCCATCACTGTAACCCAACCTAGACCATATTGACGGTCAGCGCATCCGTGGTCCGTTTGATCCGCGTTGCAGCGGCGGCGGCGGCCAGCACATGCGACGACATCACGTCCGATGCCCATTCCGGCGATCTGGCGGCAATCGCATCAGTGATTTCCTTGTGGTGTCGCGCACTGCGCAGCAGATCAGCCTCATCGTATAGATGGTAGGTCCGCGCAACGACGCCAACATCGACAGCAACGGAAATCACCGCTATCAGGCGCGGCGAGCAAGCAGCTTCATAGATCGTCCTGTGGAAATCTTCGTTCGCCGAGGAAATGATACGGTAATCATCAGGCGTTTGTGGCGGGGTATGCTGCATCATACGATCAGAAAGGTCTTGCAGCCGTTCGATTTGTTCGAGCGTCGCAAGTTTGGCGGCACGCCCTGCGGCATAGCTTTCCAGACGTCGGCGAATTTCGAATATCTGCTCTAGTTCCTCTTCTGGAAACAGCGCGACCCGTGTGTTGTAACCTTTGCCGCGTTCCACAAAACCTTCGTGGGTCAAACGTTGGATTGCGTCGCGCACCGGTGTCCGGCTAAGGCCCAATTCACTTGCCAGCCCCTCTTCGGTCAGGCGCTGGCCTTGCTGTAGCACGCCACCAAGAATTTGGCCGCGAATGGTTTCATAGGCTACATCTGCCGCCGCTGGTTTTTCCGCATGGTCGTTCATGGCGATATCCAATTTCTTAGGCGTTGGTTTTGATCATTGATAAAAAAGCATTGTAATTGTGCGTCTTGGTTTTCCGGTATGAAATTGCCCGCCGCCAGCCTAGGCCGACACTGGTGTCGGGAAACCGCCAGCCTTCATGACCATGCCGGGCACCTCTTTTTCAAGCTGTTTTTCAAGCCATGTGGCCGTGTTGATAGCTTTTTCCAGCGATATATTGGTTTTCACGCCTGCCCGGTCCAGCATATAGACCAGATCCTCGATCGCGATGTTGCCGGTGGCGCGGGGTGCAAAGGGGCATCCGCCGACACCGCCAAAGCTGGCGTCAAGGCTGCGTGCGCCTGCTTCCAGCCCCGCCCAGGCATTGGCTATTCCGGTATTGCGGGTGTTGTGCAGGTGCAGGCGCAGGGCGACGTTGGGAAACGCGGCCCTAATGGCACCAACGCGTTCGGCAATATCGCGTGGTGTGGCAACGCCAATGGTGTCTGCTAGTGCGAGCTCAAACGGGTTTGCGGCCATGCAAGCCTCGACCACATGCATCAAGCGGGGCAGGGGCACTTCGCCCTCAAAGGGGCAGCCGAACGCCGCCCCGATTGTGACGCCCACGTCGATCGTGTCGGGGGCGGTTGCCCGCACGTCGGCGAAGGCTGCGATGCTGTCTTTGGTTGCCACACCCTGATTGCGCCGATTGAACGTGTCTGATGCGACGACGACAAAACTCGCTTCGTGTAATCTGGCGGCGACGGCCCGATCAAATCCGCGCCGGTTCAGGGTCAGCCCGATGTAGCGTGCATCTGCCTGATCGGACAGGCCTGCGGCGACCGCTTCTGCGTCGACCATCTGCGGCACCCGTTTGGGATTGACGAAACTGGTGACCTCCAACCGCCTGATACCGGCATCCAGCGAGCGATTAATCAGTAACAGCTTTATATCTGTTTTGAGAATTTTCCGCTCATTTTGTATCCCATCTCGGGGGGAAACGTCGATGATTTCGATATAATCTGACATTTATTCCTCATTTTCAAATTTTTCGTATACAGAATATGAAACCTCGGTAATGATGTCACGAAGAACTTTTGATAGGGAGAAGCAAGTGGGAAGAGTGAAGGATCGCCAAGGGCCGTTGACGGATTTGCGTGTGGTGGAAATGGGTCAGCTGTTAGCCGGTCCCTTCTGCGGGCAAATGCTGGCTGATTTCGGGGCCGAGGTTATCAAATGCGAACAACCCGGTGTCGGTGATCCCATGCGGCAGTGGGGGCGCGAAAAGCCCCATGGTAAGTCGCTGTGGTGGCCGGTGGTTGCGCGCAACAAAAAATCCATCACGCTGAACCTGCGGACGCCCGAAGGGCAACAGATCGTGCGCGATCTGGTGAAAAACACGGACATCTTGATCGAAAATTTTCGCCCCGGCACGATGGAGCGTTGGAACCTTGGCTATGAAGAGCTGTCAAAGATCAATCCAAAGCTGGTGATGGTGCGTGTGACGGGTTTTGGTCAGACAGGCCCTTATTCAAAACGTGCCGGCTATGGGTCGATTGGCGAGGCGATGGGCGGATTGCGTTATGTCGTGGGCGACCCTGCAACCCAGCCCAGCCGTATGGGCATTTCCATCGGAGATGAACTGGCCGCATTGCATGCCTGCATGGGCGCAATGATGGCTGTTCATGCGCGCGCGCGTACAGGGCGGGGCCAGGTCGTTGACAGTGCTATTTACGAATCCGTGCTGAATATGATGGAAAGTCTGGTGACTGAATATGATGTTGCGGGTTATGTGCGCGAACGAACGGGTGCTATTCTGCCCAATGTTTCGCCGTCCAACGTCTTTGAAACTTCCGACGACAAGCTGCTGTTGATCGCGGCCAATCAAGACACGGTTTTCAAACGTCTCGCCGAGGCGATGAAACAGCCCGAACTGGCGGAAGACGAACGCTATGCCACTCACGCGGCGCGCGGCAAATATCAGGAGCAGCTTGACGATTTGATCAACGATTGGACCAAAACCGTGCGTTTGGAAGAGCTCGAGGCCCTGATGAACGAACATGGCGTCCCTAGCGGCCTGATCTACAAGGCCGAGGACATGCTGAAAGACCCTCATTTCAAAGCACGAGAGGCTATCGTGGATGTTGAACATCCCGATTTTGGTACGATCAAGATGCAGAACGTAGCGCCGCGCCTCTCGGACACCCCCGGTGCTGTCCGCCATGTTGGGCCGGAATTGGGCCAACACAACGACGAGGTTTATGGCGAAATACTGGAGATTCCGGCGGTGCGGCGGCAAGAGCTGCAAAAAGCCGGTATTATCTAAAGAGGTGAACGGAACGCTGTGGTGAAATTTTCTGACACAAAGGAACGGGATTTCCTCAGGGTTGGCGCAGCCGCTGACATTCTCGGTGTCAGCGTATTTCGCCTGCGAGAAGCGGTTGCAGCAGGTCTGGTTCGCGCACGGCGGGATAATGAAGGCAACTTGCGCATCGATCTGTCCGGGATAAACCCAGAACGGGTGGGCAAGGAAATTGAACACCAGGCGGCCCGCGTTGCAGGGCCTGACCTGATTGATCTGCTATTTGACGAGATCGAGGAGCTTCGGACAAGCCTGTCAGCTAGTGACGCGCAGGTTGCTGCCCTGTCTGATCTGGCGACACGGCAGGCCGCCGCGATCGACCAGTCGCGAGCGATGCTGCATGATATGGCAGCACGCGAGGATCGGATGAAGGCGCTGCTGGACCGTGCCATGACGAATTTGGAAGGTGACGCTGCCGGTCAGGAAAGGCTGAGCCGTGTTTCAGAGGCGGCGCTGACGCTTCTGGATCAAACCGGTGACAGGCTTGAGGTCAGTCTTGGGCAATCGGTAGAATTCGAACGCCTGCTGACGCGCGCGCTGGACCTGAGCGAGGCCGCCAAGGCAGTGGACGAAAATCAGACAGAGGTTCTAAGTAGCGCGACGGATCAGGCCCTGACTTTGCTGGACGGTGCGATGGACCAGGCCGAAGATGGCCGTGCCATGACATCGCAGACAAACCAGACGCTGGAAAGGGCGATGGCGGCAGGGGTACGGCTTGAACAGGAATTGGTGGGTCGCGACGAAACAATCAAACGCCAACAGGGCGCGATGGATCGCGCTTTGGGCATATCTGAACGCGCCGTCGCGATGGTGTCGGATGTCCCACAGCCAAGGCCGCGCGGCTTTTGGGGATGGCTGACCGGACGTTAAATCAAATGGCCCCCTCAAGGGGCAAGGGAGTGAACATGAAAACGGGATCTAAGACATGAACGCCACGGATGACATGATAAAAAAATACGAAGAGCGGCTTGCCGCGTTCGAGGCGCGCTTGCGTCGAATGGAAACTGGTGGCATCGCGTCTGTCCCGGCCCGCCGTGCGGCTGGAGGTGCAGGCACTGGCCTACGGCTTGGTGTTGATGTGGGCGGCACATTTACCGACTTGTTGTTGCTGGATGAAAAGAACGGGCGCACCATCACCGCCAAGGTGCCCTCGACCCCGGCGGACAGTTCAATCGGTGTGCTGAATGGTATCGAAAAAATCTGCACGAATGCTGGTATCGATCCGACCGACATCACAGAGGTGATGCACGGCACGACAGTGGCTACCAATACCGTCCTGACCAACTCTGGTGCGTTGGTCGGGCTGGTGACCACAAAGGGTTACAAGGACACGCTGCAAATCGCGCGGTCCTTTGTGCCCGGTGGTTTGGGCGGCTGGGTGATCTGGAACAAGACACTGCCATTGGCGCCGCTTGAGATGACGATCGAGGCCGACGAGCGCATGGATGCGCAAGGCAACGTCCTTGTGTCGCTGGATGAGGCGCAGATCCGCAAGGAGCTGAAAACGCTGCTGACCTCGGGCATTGAGGCGCTGACCATCGCGCTGTTCAATAGCTACGCCAATGACGCGTGTGAACGCCGCATCGCCGAAATTGCCCAGGACATCGCACCGCATATTCCGGTGTCGACCTCTGCATCCATCATGCCGGAAATGTATGAATACGAACGCACCGAAACTACGGTGGTCAATTCCTACGTACGCCCCGTGGTGTCAAAATATGTCGACAATCTGCAAGGCGAATTGCGTCGGCGGATGGGCGACGATGTGCTGTTGCAAATTTTGCGGTCCGACGGCGGTCTAAGTTCAGCGCAATCGGCGATGGACCAGCCGGTGAACCTGCTCATGTCCGGCCCTGCGGGTGGTGTGTCGGGCGCGCTTTGGATCGCCAAGCAGGCCAAGTTCGAAAACCTGCTGACCTTTGATATGGGCGGCACGTCCACTGACGTGGCGCTGATTCAGAACGGTGTGGCGCGGACGCGGCGCGAAACCCGTGTGGGTGATGTGACCGTGCGGGCGCCCTCGATTGACGTGCGCACCGTGGGTGCCGGTGGCGGATCAATCGCCTATGTGCCGGAACTGACCAAGGCGCTGCGTGTCGGTCCGCAATCGGCGGGTGCGACCCCTGGCCCTGCGGCCTATCAAAAGGGCGGCGAAGAGCCGACAGTAACCGACGCCAATGTGGTGCTGGGTTATCTACCCTCTGACGCCAAGCTGGGCGGGGATATGGACATCAGTCGCGATCTGGCCGTGAAATCGGTCGAGAAAATCGCGGGCTCCTTAGGCATATCAACAGAAGATGCTGCCGAGGGCATCATTAGCATTGTTAATGAAAACATGTGCGGCGCGCTCCGTCTTGTGTCTGTCGAACAGGGCTATGACCCGCGCGACTTTGCGCTGATTGGTTTCGGCGGTGCGGGGCCGCTGCACGCGAACTCACTGGCACGGCTGATCAATTCGTGGCCGGCCATCATCCCGCCGGGTCCGGGGGTTCTGTGTGCCTATGGCGACGCAACCACCCGCCTGCGCAACGAAGCAAGCCAGACCTATGTCACACCTGTCGCCGGCACCAGCGACGTCGAGATCGGCAAGATGCTGCGCGATTTGCAGGATCAGGCCGCCGAAGATCTGACCAACGAAGGTGTTGGCAGTGATGAGCAGGATGTCTTTTATCAGGTCGATATCCGCTACAAAGGACAGGGGATGAAGCTGACGGTGGATATCTCGCCCGAAGGTTTCGACCGTGACGGCCTTGCTGGGGTGGCCAGCCGGTTCGACAGCGAACACGAAAAACTGTTCACTTTCGCACTGGATGCCGATCACGAATTGGTCGGTCTGCGGGCCGTGGTGCAGGGTGCCGAGAAGAACTTTATCAACACCGAAGGCGGGCGCGTGGGTGCAAATGCCTCTGCCGCGAAGGTGCAGCCGACGCGCATTTATGCCGATGGGGTCTGGCGCGAAGGTTATATCTATGACCGCAGCAAGCTGAAGTCGGGCAACAAAGTCCCCGGACCAGCCGTGGTAACAGAGATGGACAGCACGTCCGTCATCCTGCCGGATCATGTGGGCACCATCGACGATGTGGGCAATATCCTGATCTGGCCCGCCGATCATCAGAACGCACGCTAAGGAAGGGCCGACAAATGCCTGCAACAATTATTGAAGAAAACACAACCCCGTTCGCGCGTGTTGAGGTAGATCCGATCACGCTGGACATTGTCGAAAACGCCTTGCGTAACGCGCGTAACGAAATGGACGCCGTCTTGTTCCGCACCGCGATGAGCCCGGGTATCCGCGAACAACACGACGCCTTTCCGATGATCGCCAACCAGGAAGGCAAGATGGTCGTCGGTCAGTTTGGCTCATTCCTTTACGGCTTTATCGAAGGGTACGAGGGGACGATCGAGGATGGCGACATCTTCATGACCAATGACCCTTACAGCTGTAATGGTGCGGTCAGTCACCTGAATGACTGGCTGTTGATGATGCCGATCTTTCACGAAGGCAAACTGGTCAGTTGGGCGGCGATGTTCGGCCATATGACCGATGTGGGTGGCAAAGTTCCCGGCTCACTCCCGACAGACGCCAAGATGATCTATGAAGAAGGCATCATTGTGCCGCCGACCAAGATCTATCGCAAGGGACAGGTTGCGGATGAGGTGCTGAACATTCTGTTGCACAACACGCGTATGCCTGAATGGAACAAATCAGACTTTTTCGCCATCATCGCCGGTTTGCGATTGGCAGAGCGCCGCGTGCGCGAAAATATCGACCGGTTCGGCGCGGACACTTACATCAGCGCGATGTGGGACATGCTGGACCGCAACAAGGTGGCGATGGGTGCTATCATTCAGATGATCATCCCCGAAGCCGTGGACGGCAAGAAAGCCTATTTCGAAGATTACATCGACGATGACGGCATGGGCAACGGCCCCTACAAGATTGCTTGCCACCTGCACCGTGAGGGCGAGATTGCCTATTTTGACTTTACCGGTTCAGACCCACAATCGTTCAGTTCGATCAACTTTTTGTTGAACGAAGAAATGTTCAAGATGTTCTTCGGGGCGTTCACCATCAACCTGTTTGATCCTCAGATCCTGTTCAATGACGGGTTCTATGATCTGGTCGAGGTGTATATTCCCGAAGGCAGCATCCTGAAGCCCAAAAAGCCTGCGGCGCTGTCTTGCAGGACGCACATGCTTGGCCGCATCTTTGACCTGATGGGAGGTTTGCTGGGGCAAGGGGCGCCTGATGCGCTCAATGCAGCTGGATTCTCGGACAGTCCGCACTTTATGTATTCGGGCTTTGATGGTGATGACGAATGGTATCAGCTGTTCCAGATCGGCTTTGGCGGAGTGCCTGGTCGGCCTGCGGGCGACGGACCCGACGGGCATTCGATGTGGCCTGCCTTTACCAATGTGCCCAATGAATTCCTTGAGGCGTATTTCCCGCTGCGTATCCGTGAATATGCGACGATCCCGGATTCTGGTGGCGCAGGCAAGCATCGCGGCGGAAACGGAATCACCATCGCCTATGAAACGCTGGAAAAAGGCGAGGTGTCGATCCACGACGACCGCTGGCTGACCTACCCTTGGGGCGTCAACGGTGGTGAGCCGGGTCTGCGGTCGACCAAGCGGCTGGTGCGTGCGGACGGAACCGAGGAAAACATTCCCTCAAAATGCGACCGGGTTGAGGTGAACCGCGGCGATATCCTGTATTTCAACACTTGGGGCGGCGGCGGCTGGGGGAATCCGCTTGAGCGTGACCCAGAAGTTGTGCTGGCAGATGTCAAACGCGGTTTGGTCACAGTGGACGGCGCGAAACGCTATGGCGTGGTGGTGAAATCTGGGGTCGTTGATGCTAAGGCGACCGACAAGCTCCGCAAGGACGTGGCCGCGAAACAGGGCGAGCCCGAGTTGTTCAACCGCGGGTTCAGTTCCATCGAGGAACTGAAAAAGCGTTGCCTGAAAGAAACTGGCTTTGAGGCACCATCAGCGCCGGTGTTCCGTGGCGGTTACGCACAGGCGGCGGAGTAAACCATGGCAGAGGCGCTGGACCAGAACTATGCACAGGCGGGGTATCATACCGGTCAGGCTTGGGGACATCGTCCGGCGCTTTTGCTGATCGATTTTGCCAAGGCCTATTTTGAGCCTTCGGCGCCGCTATATGGTGGCGAAGGGTGTCAGACGGCCCTTGAGAATGCCGCCCGCCTTGCCAAGGGTGCGCGCGCAGCCGGGGTGCCCGTCGTCTTCACAGAGGTGAAATACACCCCCGGCGGTGCGAATGGTGGCGCGTTCTATGCCAAAGTCCCGCCACTGGCCTGTTTTGACGAAGACCGCGAAACATCCATGCTAGCCCCGCCCCTGACCGTGGAAGACGGTGATTTTGTCTTTCAAAAGCAGTATCCCAGCGCATTTTTCGGCACAGCATTGGATGCGACCCTCCGCTGGCTCAAGGTGGATACCTTGCTGTTGGCGGGGGTGACCACGTCGGGTTGTGTGCGTGCTACCTGCATCGACAGCATCAGCTACGGTTTTATCACGCTGGTCGTCGAAGATGGGGTGGGCGACCGTGCCGAAGAACCACACCGCGCCAACCTTTATGACATGAGCGCGAAATATGCCGATCTGCTGAAAACGAATGCAGCGATCGACTACATGAAAGACACATCCAAACGGGAGGAAGACCAATGAAGAAACTATTTTTGACGGCCGCAATGGCCACCGGATTTGCAACCCCAGCGCTCGCCGATATGGCCGATGCCGAGGCGTTAATAGCAAAGCACAGCCAGGCTCCGACGTTTGAGGCACCCGGAGAGGCATTTGACGCAAAAGCCTGCATGGCGGACAAAAAGATGTTCGTGATTCCACTTACCAACGCGAACCCGTTCAATGCGGCGATTAGTCGGGGTTTTGTTGATGCAGCCGCTATGGTTGGCTTTGAATTGCGGGATTGGGAAACCCAGATGGATCCGCAGGGTTGGATTCAAGGCATCAACACCGCCACCGCCGAAGGTTTCGATTTAATCGACATGCAGGGCGGTTTGCCGCCGGAATTCCTGGTGCCGCAGATCACCGAGGCCCGCGCCGCAGGTGTCAAGGTGACAGCGACGCACAACTGGGATGCCACCACGCAAGAAACGCCCGCCTTCATGGATGGTGCGGCTAATACTGATTACGTTACTGTGGGCAACATCATTGCGGCTTGGGCCATGGTCCAGACCGGTGGCAAGGTGAACGCGCTGGTGCTTGGCCCGGACGAAATCACACCGACAGCACCTCTGCGTGACGCGATCATCGGCTATCTGACTGAAAACTGCCCTGACTGTCAGACCAAATACATCAACGTGCCGGTCAACGGCTGGGCGACCCAAGGCCAGCCCGCTGTGCAAAACGCGCTTTTGGCTGATCCGACCATCAACTATGTGTTGCCAGTCTACGACTCCATGGCCGGTTTCATCGTTCCGGCCATCCAGATTGCGGGTTCGGATGCCAAGGTCGTATCCTATAACGGCACGCCTTTCGTGCTGGATATGATCCGCGAGGGCGACATTGTGGAAATGGACGTGGGCGAAAGCCTTGGCTGGGTCGGCATGGCGGGTACGGATGCAAATATGCGTCTGCTATGCGATCTGAATCCTGTGACCAAGCTGAACACACCTGCCTTTATATTTTCAGATGACAACATCGAAACAGCGGGTAATCCGGCGACTTTCAATGACGGTTACGGCGATGTGCATACCCAAGGCTTCAAGGCACTTTGGGGTCTTGAGTGAGCCTGCATAACACCACAACACGCGCAGTCCCCGAAGGGGGCTGTGCGCTTGAGATTGACCACTTGACGAAACGCTTTGGCGGGGCAACGGCACTTGACGATGTATCCCTGCGCTTGCGCCGCGGCGAAGTGCATGGGCTTTTGGGCTCAAACGGGTCGGGCAAATCAACCCTGATCAAAGTGCTGGCTGGTTTCCACACGCCAGAACCCGGCGCCGAGGTGCGGCTTTATGGCCAACCTGTTCCGCTGCCAATTCCCGGGGGACAGGTCCGCGGGATGGGTCTTGCCTTTGTGCATCAGCATCTGGGGTTGATCCCGTCGCTGTCGGTGACCGAAAACCTGTTTCTGGGGCAACTTGCCACAGGGCAGGACTGGGGCATCAACTGGCGCACCACCCATGACAAGGTCGCGCGTATTTTTGAACGTTTCGATCTGGCCCTTGATCCCCATGCAGAGGTCGGCAGCTTGTCAGCCGTGCAACGGGCATTGCTGGCGATCGTGCGCGCCTACGAAGATCTGCGCCATGCAGGCGAAGATCATGCCGACCGGCCTGGCGTTCTGGTGCTGGATGAACCCACCCCGTTCCTGCCACGCGCCGGTGTGGAACAGCTGTTCCAACTGGTGCGCCAGTGTATTACCACCGGTGCCAGCGTCATATTCGTCAGCCACGATGTGAACGAGGTGCGCGAGATCACCGACCGCGCCACGATCCTGCGGGATGGCCACCTGATTGACACGGTGGAGACCGCACAAACCGACCACGACGCCTTTGTCGAGCGGATCATCGGCCGCAGCATGGAGGCCTATGCAGGTGCGGCCAAAACCGCGCCGGCGACGGGGGGCAGTGTTATCGTCGAAAACCTTGTTGCACAGGGCGTTGGGCCGGTGGACCTCGTTATCGTAGAAGGTGAAATCCTTGGTTTGACCGGCCTGATCGGGTCGGGTTTCGATAATGTGCCCTCATTGCTCTACGGCGCCCATAAAGGCACGCAAGGGCGTTTGAAGGTCGATGGTCGGGAGCTTGATCTGTCGAAACTCACCCCCGAAGACGCACTGGCACGTCAGATCGCCTATCTGCCCGCCGACAGGCTGGGACAGGCCGGTGTCGGATCGCTTTCCGTGGGCGATAACGTGGCGATGCCGGTTTATGAAAAACTGCGCAGTAAGCTGGGTCTGACCACCCGTCAGGTCGAGGATCACGCCCATGTTCTGGGCAACGAAGCTGGGGTGAAACCCAACGTCCCCGCACTCCCGCTGTCGGCCCTGTCGGGTGGCAATGCGCAAAAGGCACTGTTGGCAAAATGGTTGCAGACGGGGCCGCGCCTGTTGCTGCTGGATGAACCCACCCAAGGGGTGGATGTCGGCGCCCGCCAGCAGATCTGGGGCGCGCTGGACCGCACGGCAGAGGACCGCGCGGCCATTCTTGTTGCCTCAACCGACTACGAGCAGCTTGCGCAGATTTGCCACCGAGTGCTGATCTTTGCACGTGGTCAGATCGTGGCGGAATTGACTGGTGCAGCCCTGACCAAAGATGAAATAGCCGAGCGATGCTATCGTTCAACCCCGAACATCGCCTGACAAGGACAAGACACATGGACAAAGGCGATCCGAACGCCAATATCGCAGCCTACGAAGAACGCATTACGGAGTTAGAGGCAAAACTGACAGTGCTCGCCGCCAGCGTGGAAATGAGCAGCATGCGTGCTACCGGCGACAAGTGGAAAGATTGGGGCGAGCGTTACGGCTTGGTGATCGCGTGGATCGTGATGATCCTGATCCTTGGCGCATTCAAACCGGTCGAGATGTTTGCCTGGAATTCCTATGCGTCGATGCTGGGGTCCAACGCGATGATCGTGGTGCTGACGCTGGCGCTGATCATTCCGTTGACCACGGGTGATTTTGATCTGTCGGTGGCCAGCGTGATGGGGCTGTCATCGATGCTGATAGCGGTGCTGAACGTCAAGCTGGGTTATCCGATCGCTGGGGCGATGCTTGTCGCACTGATGGCCGGGGCGATGGTTGGGGCGGTGAACGCGTTTTTCATTCTATATTTTGGGGTGCACTCGCTGATTGTGACGCTGGGCACGGGGTATTTTATCAATGGTCTGATTCTGTGGATCGCGGATTCCGGCACAATTGCTGGTGTGTCCATGGGGCTGGTCAAGGCGGTGATTCTGACGCGGTTCCTGGGGATACCCATCGGTTTTTACTATGCGCTGATCCTGACGGGTATCATCTGGTACGTGTTTCAGCACACCAGCATGGGGCGACGGCTTTTGTTTGTGGGGCGCGGGCGCGAGGTGGCGCGTCTGTCGGGTGTGAACGTCAATAAGGTGCGCGCCGGCGCGCTGATCGCGGCCTCGACTATCGCGGCATTTGCGGGGGTTCTTTATACCGGCATGCGCGGCGCGGCTGACCCGTCCTCGGCGCTTGCATTTCTGCTGCCTGCTTTTGCAGCTGCCTTCCTTGGGTTCACGGCAATCTATCCGGGCCGTTTTAACGCGCCGGGTGCCTTTGTAGCCGTGTTCTTTTTGTCCACCGGCATCATGGGGCTGAACTTTCTGGGCGTGGACAGCTTTGTGCAAAATCTTTTCTACGGTGGCGGGTTGGTTGTCGCGGTGTCCATCAGTCAGTTGATCCGCGGGCGCAAACCCATGGACTAGGTCTGTCGCAACAGAAACGGCGGGCCAATAAGTCCAGATTGAAGAAGGAAGGAAATCGCCATGGCACAGCCACAAACGCTTTATGAAAAAATCTGGGATGCACATATCGTTCACGAGGCCGATGATGGTACCTGCCTTTTGTATATCGACCGGCATCTGGTGCATGAAGTGACCAGCCCGCAGGCTTTCGAAGGCTTGCGTGAAAGTGGCCGCAGTGTGCGCGCGCCCGACAAAACCATAGCCGTGCCTGACCATAACGTCCCAACGACCGCAGACCGTGTTGATCATATTGCTGATAAGGAAAGCCGTATACAAGTTGATCTGCTGGCCCAAAACGTGCGCGAATTTGGGTTGCCGCATTATTATGGCATGGACGACCTGCGACAGGGGATCGTGCATATCGTTGGACCCGAACAGGGCTGGACATTGCCCGGCATGACCGTGGTCTGTGGCGACAGTCACACCGCGACCCACGGGGCCTTTGGATCGCTGGCGCACGGGATCGGCACGTCCGAAGTAGAACATGTGTTGGCGACGCAGACACTGATCCAGAAGAAATCGAAGAACATGAAGGTGGAAATAACCGGCAATCTGCGCCGTGGCGTCACGGCCAAGGATATCGCCCTGTCGATCATCGGTGCGACCGGCACGGCGGGCGGTACCGGCTATGTCATCGAATACTGCGGTGAAGCAATCCGCAATTTGACGATGGAAGGGCGCATGACGGTCTGTAATATGGCCATCGAAGGCGGCGCGCGCGCGGGCCTGATTGCGTCGGATGAAACCACATTCACCTATGTGAAAGGTCGCCCACATGCGCCTAATGGTGCCGAATGGGATGTTGCATTGGCGTGGTGGAAAACGCTGAAATCCGATGATGATGCGCAATGGGACAAGGTTTTGACCCTTGCGGCTGAAGATATTGCGCCTGTTGTCACTTGGGGTACATCGCCCGAGGATGTCTTGCCGATTACCGGCAGCGTTCCGTCACCCCACGATTTTGAAAGCGGTAAGGTCGATGCCGCTACGCGTTCGCTTGACTATATGGGGTTGAAGCCGGGCACGAAGTTGTCGGAAGTCACCATAGACGTGGTTTTTCTTGGGTCCTGCACCAACGGACGGATTGAAGACCTGCGTGCTGCTGCGGAAATCCTAAAAGGGCGCAAGGTCAAGGACGGGGTGCGTGCGATGGCGGTGCCCGGTTCAGGCCTTGTGCGTGCGCAGGCCGAAGAGGAAGGTCTGGCCGATATTTTCCGACAAGCCGGGTTTGAGTGGCGCTTGGCAGGCTGTTCGATGTGTCTTGGCATGAACCCCGATCAGTTGAAACCGGGTGAACGCTGCGCGTCCACATCGAACCGGAATTTCGAGGGGCGTCAGGGCCACCGCGGGTGCACCCATTTGATGAGCCCCGCCATGGCCGCCGCTGCCGCCATCACGGGGCAATTGACCGACGTGCGCGACCTTTTGGAGGGGTAACACCATGGACAAATTTCAAACGGTCACAGTGATCGCGGCACCGATGCCATTGGTTAACATCGACACGGACATGATCATCCCAAGGCAATTCTTGAAAACGATCGAACGGACGGGGCTGGGTTCTGTCGCAAATTTCTCGTCTGGCTGAGTGAAAGCATTCGCTGGACACAATTATGCTGCGAGGGCAGCAAACTGCTTGAATGGTGACACGCCATTTTGACCAAATTAGCCTTTGCGGATCATGTGCGCTGTTTCGATCCCGGCGAGCGTAGCGGCGGCGGAATGGAACGCCTTGAACCCCAGCGTAGGCCGCATGATCCGCTTGATAAAGCGGCGATCCTGCTCAACCATATTTTGAGATACTTTGATTGGGAAATCTTGATGATCTTGCCTGCCTGGGGTCTGATGCCGTAGGGGGCAGGATCGTATCGTCTCATGAGCGTTTTTGATTTTCCCGGCACGATGAGACTACCCCGCTGGCGCGGGATGGTCAAAATTTGTAGCCTGTGCATGGCGCTGGAGACATGCGTGTCGAACCGATGGTTATCATGCTCT
>NZ_JBKQXN010000240.1:0-556 GCF_046762905.1 Yoonia sp. R2-816
CCTCAATCAATCGTGCAAAACGATCTCGCAATTCCATCGGCAACGGTGCTGGCATGATCAATCCTCCCAAAAAGGGTGAACCACAGATCATGTCTCAGGGGAATCCTGCCGACTCAAACTTTTATCGAAATGCTTTAGTTACAGCCTTGGCGTACTATCCTGCCCTCTACCGGAACAGATCAATGAGCTCTCACCTCTTATTAAAATGCGGCAAACAAGAACAAAAGCGCACGATGAACTCGTCTATGGATAAAAAGAGTGCGCTCTTAGGTTTGTTGCGCTTCAGCTTTATAATTTTTGGATTCTTGATGTTGCCGGTCACCGCATTTGCACAGTCAACTATTGCGACCGCGTCCGATCAGTCCGCAACCGTTGTCACAGAACAATTTGAAGACTGGCACTATCGTTGCATCTCGGAGATATAGCTGAAAGTTGGTGATAGCCCCTGAGGGGCGGCATATCATGGCGTTGTTGACGCGCCGCAATTCTCATTTGAGAAAAGGATATGCCACATGACGAAGACTACCATCACGACGTTGCCCGATCCACATGGATT
>NZ_JBKQXN010000241.1:0-31309 GCF_046762905.1 Yoonia sp. R2-816
ATGTACCCCAAGGATCTCAGCCGAAAGCCGCGACAGCACGCAAGGTGGACACAAAAAGTTACAACTCAACCGCTCTGGCGGATCAATCATTCTGCGCAAAAAAGCTTGACTGGGGCGACCCCGTTACCGAAGTCCTGACCCAAGGCGGAGGTCTTCGATTGACCTTGAAGGTATTGAAATAGAGCGCGTGCATCGTGGCTTCTTTGTTATTTGCAATGAGTATGGTCGCGGTTCTTTCGCCCATAACGTATCTGAAATTGCATTCAGTTCTTGGGTTTGGTCCAGTTGCGGTGCCGTTGGCAATTTCGCAAGCACATGAAGGGTTAATAGTGCAAGCTGCTAGCTATTGCCATGAAGCCGTTCTTCTGTCGTGGCACAGAAGCTTTGGGGGTGACTGCGGTCGCACGATCCTAGTGTCGTTGAGCATACACAATGCGGGACAAGCCAGTCACTAGCTACGCTAGACCAATGTCCGCCTTGACGTGAACTTCAGAAATAGCGTCCGGCAGGCCATCAAGAGCGGGTCTTGGAATTCAGACTTTGATGCTTCTGGCGCGGCAATTGTGTTTATGGATTTGCGCTCTCGCCGATCCAGATTATGGATGGATCATGACATTTGATCAAATTAAGACCTTCCTTTTGGTGGCGCGGCTTGGGGGTTTTCGCAAAGCGGCCGACCGGCTCAATCTTTCGCAACCGGCTGTTTCGACCCGTATCGCCAACTTGGAACAGGAGTTGCGCGTACCCTTGTTTGAGCGTGGGCCGGGAGAACTTGTCCTGACCAAACACGGCACGCTTTTGTTGTCTTATGCAGAGCAGATGTTGTTCGTCGAAGAAGAGATCAAGCAGCGCGTCGCAAATCCGTCTGAAGCGGAAGGTTTGTTTCGTATTGGTGCCTCCGAGACGATCGCGCAAGCGTGGTTGCCTGACTTTCTTATGGCATTCAGTGCGCAATATCCGCGTGTGAATGTTGATCTTACGGTCGATATCTCGCTGAACCTGCGCGCGGAACTGCTTGAACGAAAGCTTGATCTGGCGCTCTTGATGGGCCCCGTTTCGGAATTCACGGTCGAGAACGTCGTTCTGCCGTCTTTCGATCTGCATTGGTATCGATCAACGGAAAATCAGCAAACGGATCTAAGCAAGATACCGGTCATTTCCTATTCCAGCAAAACCCGACCCTACCGAGAGCTGATGTCAGAATTGTCGCGTAGGATCGGGCCGAAGCTGCGTGTCTACTCTTCTGCATCGTTGTCGGCGAGTCTTAAGATGATCGCTGCGGGAATCGCGGTTGGCCCCTATCCCCGCGCTTTGGCCAACGATTTCCTGGAGGCCGGTCAAATTGTGGAGTTTGATCCGGGCTTTCGACCGCAACCTCTGTCGTTCACGGCATCTTACTTGTCCGAACCGCGTAGTTTTCTTGTTGAGAACAGTGCGGATATTGCCCGCGAGGTGGCCGAGACATGGACAAAGACGCATCCGATGTGAATTCAAAAAATCTATCACTCTTGATATAAATTGATAATTTGATTGAAGACTGACCTCCGTGCAACGCTTCTCCGAAGTTTGGGGGGCCAGATGACGCCAACAGCAATTTATCATTCCGATCTGGTCGGCATGCCTGCGGCGGCGGTCAGAGCAGCCATTCGGAATGCATCTTATGCTGGTCACACTGCGGGTCTGGCAGCCGGAAAGCTGCAGTGCAATCTGGCGATCCTGCCAGAAGAATGCGCGCTGGATTTCCTGCGCTTTTGTCAGCGCAATCCCAAGCCCTGTCCTATTGTCGGTGTCGGCGACAGCGGCGATCCGACCTTGCCTACGCTGGGACATGACATCGACATCCGGACAGATGTTCCCAAATATCGGATCTTTCGCAATGGTGGCCTTAGCGAAGAGGTCACTGACATCACCAATGTCTGGACCGACGATCTTGTGACGGTGGCACTTGGCTGTTCTTTCACATTCGAGAATGCGCTTTTGCACAACGGCATTCCGGTCCGCCATGTGGAATCGGGGCTGAACGTGCCCATGTTCCGGACCAACATCGATCTTGTGCCTGCAGGGCGATTTGGGGGTAAGATGGTCGTGACCATGCGCCCGATCCCCTCAGCACAGGTCGAACGGGCCCGCGAGATTAGCCGCCGCTTTCCCCAAGCGCACGGCGCGCCGATTGCCGCAGGGGATCCTGCCGACATCGGCATCTTGGACCTTGCGCATCCGGACTGGGGCGATCCGGTCGAGATCAAATCCGGTGAAGTGCCTGTCTATTGGGCCTGTGGCGTAACGCCCCAGAACGTTCTGCTGGATGCGGGGCTGCCGATTTGCATCACCCATTCACCCGGCCACATGCTGATCAGTGATGTGGCGGAAGACGCCGAAACAACAATTCTTACAAAGACCTGAAACGACCAACAAGGAGACCAAAACCATGAAACGCACACTTGCCATCCTCGCCGCAAGCACAGCGCTTGCCGCTCCGGCCATCGCGGAAAATCTGTCCGTCGTGGGCAGCTGGTCCAGCTTGCCGCTGCACAACCAATATGAAGCCCCTTTTTGGAGCAAGACCCTGCCAGAGGCCTCGGGTGGCGACATCACCGTTGAATTGACCACCCACAACCAGATGAGCCTCGGGCTGGGTGACATCTATCCCCTGCTGGGACAGGGTGTTTACGATGTGGCGATGACCGTGGCGGATTACGCGGTCGCAGATGCGCCCGAGCTTGAAGGGTTGGATGTGCCGCTGGTGGCGCTGTCTGCGGACGAAGCCCGCGCAATGGTCGACGCGGCGCGCCCGATGGTTGCAGACATCTATCGCGATCGCTTCAATTCCCACGTTTTGGCCATCGCACCCTATCCGCCCCAAGTCGTCTTTTGTAACCATGAGATCACGAACCTTGCCGACCTTGAGGGTCTCAAAGTCCGAGCCTCTGGCCGCATGACGGCAAAACTGCTTGAGGCCTTGGGCGCAGAAGGGGTCAATGTCTCTTTCGCTGAAGTGCCGGGCGCATTGCAAAATGGTGTCGTCGATTGTGCCGTGACGGGAGCCGGTTCGGGCTACAGCGCGGGCTGGTGGGAAGTGTCCACACATTTGCTGCCCATTCCGCTTGGCGGCTGGGATTCCGTTGTCACAGCGATCAATCTGGACAAATGGAACGGGTTGAATGCGGAGACGCAGGCGCTGATCACCAGCGAGATCAAGAGCGGCTTTGAAGACCCCGCTTGGGCAAGTGCTCAGGACGCACTGGTCAATGACATCGCCTGTCTGACCGGCAACGGCGACTGCCCATCTGGCGACGCACGTTCAATGATGCTGGTCGAGGTCAGTGACGCAGATTTCGACCGTGCCCGTGACATCCTGACCACCGAAGTGCTTCCTGAATGGGCAGAGCGCGCAGGTGGTGACTGGTCTGCTCGCTGGAACGAAAGCGTCGGCAAGGTTGTCGGCGTCACAATCAACTAAGAAGCTAGTTCGGGGAACGTACCGACCATGGAACGCAAGATGATAGATAGCCTGAGGGCAATCAACAGAGGGGTGGCGCTGGTCGTTGGTTTTGGCCTTCTGTCCTGTGCAGCCTTTGTGCTGACCGATATCATCATGCGCCAGGTCGGTACGTCCCTTGGCGGCACCGAAGAGATCGCGGGCTATGCCATGGCGCTCGCCACCTCTTGGGGCATGTCATACACCTTACTGGAACTGGGTCACGTCCGAATTGATCTGCTGAGATCCAAATTTCAAAGCTTTTGGCGGGCGCTGTTCGATGTCTTTTCCATGATCGTGATGTCGGGGGTCGTCATTACAATCGCAATCAAGGCATGGCCGGTACTCGAACGTTCCCTGACCAACGGGTCGCGCGCCAATACACCGCTTGAAACACCACTGGCCTGGGTGCAATTGCCGTGGTTTGCGGGCTGGGTCTGGTTCGCCTTGATGTCGACCCTCACAACGCTTGCGGCGCTCAGCCTTCTGTTGAAGCGGCGTCATGAAGAGACCGAAGCCATTGTTGGCGCCTTCGCCGAGCAGGAGACGCTGCAGTGATCGGATATGTCTCAATCGGGCTTCTTGGACTGCTGGCCCTGTCCATCCCCGTCGGCATCGTTCTGTTCCTTCTGGGCTTTGGGATTGATGCGTTCTTTTCCAGTTTTCCGCTGACCCGCGGGCTTGGGAATATGGTCTGGTCGTCATCGAATTCGGCAACGCTGATCGCAATCCCGTTTTTTGTCCTGCTGGGTGAAATTCTGGTGCGCAGCGGCGTGGCCACACGCACCTATGCAGCCCTTGACCGTTGGGTGTCATGGTTGCCCGGCGGGTTGGTTCATGCCAATATCGCGACGGCCACAATGTTTTCCGCAACCTCCGGCTCATCAGTGGCGACAGCGGCGACGGTCGCCACCGTCGCCATGCCGCAGGCGGAAAAGCTGGGCTATGATCCCAAACTGTTCTCGGGTGCGATTGCAGCAGGCGGGACCCTGGGCATCATGATCCCCCCCTCGATCAATCTGATCGTTTATGGCTTCCTGACCCAATCCTCGATCCCACAGTTGTTTTTGGCGGGTTTGGTCCCCGGCATCGTATTGGCGATTGCCTTCATGGTGGTCACAGCCGTCATCTGTGTCATTCGCCCCGAACTAGGGGGAGTGCGCCGGACATTTCCCTTCGCACAGATGTTGCGGGCCCTGATCGATTTGATCCCGATCCTGATCTTGTTCGGTCTGATCGTTGGGTCGATCTACCGAGGTTGGGCTACACCAACAGAGGCCGCAGCGGTTGGTGTCGCTGGTGCCTTCGTCATCGCCCTTGCCTTTGGTGGCGTGACTTGGGACATGTTGACTCAAAGCCTGACGGGTACGGTCAAAATCACTTCAATGATCATGCTGATCGTGATCGGGGCATCGTTTCTAAACTTCACACTGGCCTCAGCGGGGCTGGGGCGCGAATTGACGACCTTCATGGAAGGTCTAGGCCTGTCGCCGTTGGGCTTTATCCTCGTGGTCGTGGTGCTTTATATCGTGCTGGGCTTCTTTATTGAAACCCTGTCGCTGATGGTTGTCACGATCCCCATCATTGTGCCGATGGTTCTGGTACAGGGCTACGACGTGATCTGGTTTGGCATCTTGATGATCGTATTGATTGAAATGGCTCTGATCACCCCGCCTGTCGGTTTGAACCTTTATGTCGTGCAAGGGGCCCGCAAGTCGGGGACCCTGAACGAAGTCATGCTGGGCGCGCTGCCCTATTGTCTGACAATGTTGGCCATGGCGTTCCTGCTAATCGCCTTCCCCAGCATCGCGCTCTTTCTGCCAAACGCACTGCAGTAGGTGTCAAATCAAATGCTCATCGATCTGAACTCTGATCTTAGTGAAGGATTCGGACCCTGGTCCATGGGGGACGATGCCGGGATGTTGTCCATCGTCAGCTCTGCCAACGTCGCTTGTGGCGGCCATGCGAGCGATCCCGAAACTATGGTCCAAATACTTAGTCTGGCGACAGGGAATGGCGTCAACGTGGGGGCGCATCCCGGATATGTGGGGGGGCATCCCGGATATAATGATCGCGAAGGCTTTGGGCGGCGCGTGATACCCATGTCGCCCGCAGAGATCGGACGCATGTGTGCCGCCCAGATTGGTGCGCTCAAGGGTATTGCCGCGCAGGTCGGTGTGCCCATCACCTACGTCAAGCCGCACGGGGCGCTTGGCAACCTTGCCGCCCGTGACGCAGAGGTCGCGGCGGCCATCGTCAAAGCAGCGCAGATGATCGATCCCGAACTAGCGATCCTTGCGATTTCTGGCACGCATACAGAACAGGCTGCCCGCGCGGCGAATGCTCCGGTCTATTCCGAGATTTTCGCCGACCGCGGGTACCTGTCATCCGGTCAACTTGTCCCGCATGGTCAGGATGGCGCGATGATCCAAGATGCCGCTGAAGCGGTGGCGCGACTTTTGTCCTTTCTTGAAACCAGCCTGATGCCTGTGATCGACGGACCACCGATCAAGCTGGCCGCGCAATCGATTTGTGTGCACGGGGACTCCCCTGGGTCGGTCGACATGGCGCGCGAGGTACTCCAGCAACTGACGGCGCACGGTATCCAGATCACCGGGTTCATAGAGACCTGAGATGCCAATAGACGCCGCGTTTACTGCCATCGCCGACCACGCCTTGCTGGTCAATTTCGCGCAGGAGATTTCTGACACCGCACACGCCTATGTCGTCGCATTGGACAAGGCAATCTGTGCTGACACGCCGCCCGGCGTGATCGAGGCCGTGCCTGCCTTAGTAAACCTTCTAGTTTCTTTCGATCCAACACAAACGGACCATGTCACCGTAGAAGGACACGTCCGTGACTGCCTCGATAGGTTGGAAGTTACCAAGGTGGCAGGCGTTCAACGCAGCGTGCAAGTCTGTTATGAGGCTCCCTTTGCGCCCGATTTGGACGCGGTCGCGTCAGCAACCGGCCTGACGACCGACGCGGTGATCAACGCCCATCTCGCCAGCAACTTTAAGGTTCTGATGTACGGGTTCGCCCCCGGCTATGCTTATCTGTCAGGAGTGCGGGAGCAGATACAGGTGCCGCGCAAATCAAAGCCCGTGCGCGATGTGCCTGCAGGTAGCGTCATCATCGCGGGCCCACAATGCCTGGTCACAACCCTTACCATGCCGACAGGCTGGTCGATCATCGGCCGCTCCCCCACATCTGTGTTCACCGGTGACCCTGAACACCCATTTCTATTCGACGTCGGAGATCGCCTCGCGTTCGAACGGATCGACACCGCGACATTCGAATGTCTGTGTAAAGACGGCGATCATGGGTGAGGCTGACTTCAACGTTTCATTTGCTGGCCCCCTCGTCACATTTCAGGACGCAGGCCGGCCCGGCAACATGCGCTACGGTGTGGCAGCGTCTGGTCCGATGGACCGTCTGGCCTTTGACGCCGCCCACGCGGCCCTTGGCAATGCGGCAGGTTTGACAGCAATCGAAATCTCGCTTGGCGGTCTGATCCTGCAATGCACGACCGGCGCCGTCACCGTTGCGATCACCGGCGGGGATTTTGTCGTTAAGCGTGGTGGACAGAAAACCGCATCCTGGACGGTCCTGACCATCCGCAAGGGCGAACAGTTGTCGATCAGCGCCGGAACGACCGGAAGCTGGGCCTATCTGGCCTTTTCCGGGAGGTTGGACGCATCGGAATGGCTGGGCAGTCGTGCCACGCATTCGACCTCTGGGTTTGGTGGTGGGGTCTTGCAGGCAGGGCAGACGATCAAGGTTTTGGATGCCGCCATCTGCGATGATCGACTGGGAGACATGCCACGGCCCGGCATTATGCCCGACGGGGCCATACGCGTTGTCTCCGGGCCACAGGATCAGCATTTCGCCGACGGTTCTTTCGCGCGTTTTGTCTCGGAGACATTCAAGGTTACAGGGGCCTATGACCGGATGGGTATGCGGTTGAGCGGTCCACCACTGGACCTTGACGCTGCCCTCTCTATCCCGTCTGAACCCATCGTGCGCGGATCGGTTCAAGTGTCGGGGGATGGTGTTCCTACGGTGCTCCTTGCGGATCATCAGACGACGGGTGGCTATCCGAAGATTGCCACTGTCATCTCCTGTGATACCGATAGGTTGGTCCAATTCCGCGCGGGCGAGGCCGTGCGATTTACGTCCATCTCAAGCCCACAGGCCATTGAAGTGGTCCGAGCCTTCCAAAGCCAAAAGGTTGAATACCTGAAAGACATCTCTGTTCCGCGCGGGTCACTCGAGCAACGCCTGATGCGCGAGAACCTGATCCACGGATGCGTCTATGAATAGCTTACATGGCAGGATTAAGATATGATTGGCAGCGTCCTTACATCGTAAGACAATGTGATGGCCTTTCCGTTCGTCGGGTCAGACAACTCCATCCGGTATTTCTTGGCTGGGCGCACGCCGCCAATGGCCGCCAATGTGCCGCACAACATCACCGTCCCGTCCGCCATATCGGCCCCAATGCAAAGTTCCGTCAGTGGGCGAATTCCGGCTAGAGTTCCGTCCTGATAAAGAACTTCGCGGCCGTTCTCCTCGATCCAGCATTTCAAGGTGATCTCATCAAGGTGATCTTTGACCTCCTCAAAGTCCCAGAGCGGAGTTGCGACAGGTTTGGCACAGGCCTGTTTGGAAGCCGCAACGGAGTGTCGTTCCAGATCTCGGTCGGTATGATCTGACGCCAGGCCAAAATATAACCTGCCCCCTACCTGAATCAGCAACGGCTCAATTTCCCCCGATGTGCCGTCCCCCAACACCTCGATGGTTTCGGATTGAGTCAACAACGCATTTGAGACCCGGTAGTAAAGAGGAACCTGACTTGGTGGGGCAATGCCCAAAGCTGCCAGTTCGTCGATATGATGTCGAACCGCCTCAAAGTTTCGACCCGTCCAACCGGCCACGACAACCGATTTGATCGTCACAGAGATGCGCGTGTTACCAAGGCTGAATGCAACGTCCATGCTTTGGTGCCCCTCCCTCTCAAAAACGCCGACCAAGTCGCCAAGGGTGGCTTTTCCAGACTGAAAACGCACTCTAGTCAAACTGCTTCCATGCAGGTTTTCCTAATATGTCTTGAACTGTGTAAGTTCTGCGCGATCATCTTTTTGTAGGCGAATTTGCTGGTCCTGCAAGTCGATTGTTGGCAATCGCGTTCCGTTTGAAGCGATCAACAAGGCTTAGGTTCAGGACTCGTAGCCAATAGATGACGGTTGAGGCGAGTGCGATGGCGGAGAGGAAGACCTTTGGGCACCTGTCGTATCGTGTCGCCACCCGTCGCCAGTCCTTGACCCTGCCAAACCTGATCTCAATCCGATTGCGGCGTTTGTGGCGGCGCTTGTCGTATTTCACGGGTACCTTGCGCTGCTTACGAACTAGGATGGAGACGCGTACCCCTTTGTCTTTCAACGTTTATCTGAACCGGTCGGCGTCATATCCTTGATCCCCGAGCAGCCAGTCGACATTTGGCAGGCTACTCAGAAGCGCCCTCGTCCCGATGTAGTCGCTGACCTGCCCGGCGGTGACAAACAAGTCGAGTGGTCGGCATTCGCCATTATCGCTCAGACCAATGGCGCGACAAGGCTCATCTATCGCAGATGGCGTGCAGCTTGGTGTTCATGCCCCCCGTTGGTGCGCTTGATCAGGCGCCCACGCCCCCTTTTTTGACGCCCATGCTGGTCGCTGTTCTATGGGCCTTCAGATAATTCCGTCGATCATCACGGTCTTCTCTTCGCTGTGCTCGGCGGGCAGAGGCAAGTCTGAGAAGCTACCCGGCGCAAAGCGGTCAATTAAGGGGGCCTTGCTCGAACGGGTCTTGCTGATTTGTGAGGCGGTACGCCTTCGGGGTTGCGCCCATCTGTTTTCGAAAGAGGCGGTAGAAGTAACTTACGTTTTCGAAGCCGCAACTTTCGATGACGTCGTCGACGGCCAGTTCGGAGCTGCGCAACAGGTGGGCTGCGTGCTCGATCCGAATGCGGTTGACGTATTCCGAGGGCGTATAGCCCGTGATGCTTTTGCAGGTCCGGCAGACGTGTTCGTGAGATCGGCCCGCGGCGGCAACAAAGCCTGCCCCGCCTTTGCGGAACAGATCCGGCGAGAGGGCCGCACTGCAAGCCTTGGCGAACCAACGGGGCGTGGTGCCCGTTACACCGCTGGATGCGTGGGCCACCCGGTTGACCAGCACCAAAAGGAATTCCTCTATTCGTGCCAGTGAGCGGTCCGCTGTCTGCAGTTGCTCGGCCACGGCCACGGCCCTCGCGAAGCGGGTGGGCCCGAGCGTATGCAGATCGGGCAGCGGGTCCCTTCCATCGAAGAACCGACCGGCGATCGTATCGGCGTAGCGCGTCGCCAGATGCCTCGCGGTTTCTGTCCGGAACATCACATTGATGATCTGACAGCCGCGTTTGCGATCTGCGCGAAAGGCATGAATGTCGCCCGGCCGGATGAAGACGAGCTGTCCGGCTTCTAGGGTCTGGTTCGTGCCGTTTATCCAGTGCTGGGTTCGGCCGGTCTCGATCAGGAAGACCTCAAAATAATCATGGTCGTGGGCGGTGTCCGGAAATCGTTTCGCCAGTTGCTTGCGGGCGAAATGGAAGCTTTCAGCCGCGGTTATATAGTTTTCGATCAGGAAGGTTGTCTTGTACATGCAGCAATATTCGTCAATAAAATGGAGATCGTTCGGATATGTTAATCAACATAGTACAATAAATAGTCAAATTGCGCCACTGACCTTACGTCCACATTGCGCATGCTAGTGAGCACGGAGGACCTTTTCAGATGTTGGATGCGGATCTTGATCTGAGCTTTGCACCTGTGCGCAACGTTCGCCCAAAGCGGCTGACCACGGCGCAGATCGCACAGTACAATGAACAGGGGTTCGAGCAGCCGCTTGATGCCTTCACAGATCGCGAGATCGCCAACATTCGCCGGGTCGTTGACCGCTACATGGCTGACCTTGGCCCCGATGGTGCCTATGGTGTGAATTGCTATCAGGCCCGATTGTCACGCCTTTGGGACATCGCGACTGACCCGCGCATTCTGGATCATGTCGAGGATCTGATTGGTCCGAATATCCTGTGCTGGGCTACGGCTGTTCTGTCGAAGGCCCCGCGCGATCCGCGGGCCGTTCCTTGGCATCAGGATGCGTCGTTTTGGGCATTGAGCCCAGCGCGGACGGTGACTGTATGGCTTGCCATTGATGATGCGGACGAGGGCAATTCCGCCATGCGGTTCATCCCCGGCACGCACAACAAGGGCGCTTTGCCCGTGGCCAAGACAGAAGGCAGCGGGTACGTGTTTCACAAGGGCACGGCGGATGCTGGCGCGTTGGGCCCGCCCTTCACCAACAGTCTGAGGGCCGGCCAGATGTCGATGCATGCGGACATGCTGGTTCACGGATCCTCGGCCAATGCCAGCGATCGCCGCCGCTGCGGCCTGACACTGCGGTATTGCCCGCCGGAGGTCCAGATCACCGATGAGACGTGGGCTCGCGGGGTGGAGGCGATCCTGTGCCGCGGCGAGGCCGGAAGCTGGCGCACTCATCCGCGCCCTGACAATGATGATATTACTAAGACGGCGTCGCCGCATGTCGTCGGGAATAACTGAATGGAAATCACCTGGTATGGGCATGCAGCCTTTGGGCTTGATCCCGAAACTGGGCCGCGGATCATTACCGACCCTTACACGCCCGAAGGTGTGGGATATGCCCCGATCAAGGATAGTGCAGATTTGGTTCTGATTTCTTCCGATGACGACGATGCCCATTGCCGGGCCGATCTGATCCGAGGTGAACCGGAGGTCGTAAACGCATTGGCCGTGGCGCAGGACGGGGGCCGCACGACCGCCTGCGGGATCAAGATCACCGCGATCAAGGCGGCAGAATGGGACCACCACCCCGAACACGAAGTCCCGGGGCAAAACGGCATGTATCGGTTCACACTCGACGGGATCAGATGCGCCCATATGGGGGATGTCGGCAATTCGTTGACCGACGCACAGCAGTCGTTTTTCGAAGACACGGACGTTCTGTTTGCACTGGCGGGCGGATACCTGACGCTGGAGTTGCCTGACCTGATGGAAATGATCCATCGGACTCGGCCAAGGTTGGTCATACCGATGCATTTCCGCACGCTGACCTATCGACCGCGTAATACCATGTGGATCGAAAGTTTTCTAAGTCATTTCAAAGATGAAGACGTGGATTTCGCTTTTGGCGCGACTCACGAGCTGAAGAAGGAGGATTTGCCGGACCGCACGCGCGTTCTGGTCATGGACTACGTCCGCTAACGCGGGCGCCGAACGGGCGGAAAGCCCACAATTGGGAGGTACAAAATGAAATTCACCAGGAAACTCTTGGCGTCTTCGGCGCTTGCGGTTGTTGCGTCGGTCTCATGGGCGCAGGATGTATCGCGCGAAAATACGGTTATCTTCGACCTCGATCGTACGATCCAGGATCCCGAAAACTTTAACTGGATGACCCCCGGCACCAAGCGGATGCACGGCGCGCACCAAACTATGTGGGAGCCGCTTTTCATTCTGAACTACGGCACCGGCGATCTTGATCCGTGGTTAGCCACTGGTTTTGAACAGAACGACGACAGCACGGAATTCACGATTACCCTGCGCGAAGGCGTGGAATGGTCCGATGGTGAGGCGTTCAACGCCGATGATGTGATCTTTACCGTCAATCTGGCGATGACCAACGAGGAGATTTCCAGCCGTGAGGCCGCGACAATCCGGGCACAGGTTGCAAGCGTCGAGAAGGTCGATGACCTGACCCTGCGTTTCACACTGCAAAATCCCAACCCCCGCTTTATCGTCGAAAACTTCGGTGTGCGGATCTTCGGATCGTTCCTGATCATGCCGGAACACATCTGGAACGGCGAAGACGCGGCCACCTTCGCGTTCAATCCGCCCATCGGGACCGGGCCATATACATTTACCTCTGCCGCATCGAACCGCGCGATCTGGGATCGCAACGAAGACTGGTGGGGAGCCAAGACCGGGTTCATGGACCTGCCCGCGCCCCAGCGTGTGATCTTCCTTGAAAGCGGGGGCGAAGAAAGCCGCGCGCAACTGATGGCATCGAACCAGTTGGATGCCGCACAGAACGTCTCCATCGGCACGTTCGAGGCGATCGCCGCACAAAACCCCAATGTCATCGCGTGGTATGCCGATTATCCCTATTCTGCGGCAGATCCCTGTGCGCGTCAGTTGGAAATCAATACCACGGTCGCGCCATGGGATGATGCCAACATGCGCAAGGCGGTCGCTCATATCATCGACCGCAACCAGATCGTGAATGTGGCCTACGAAGGCACGACAACCGCCTCTGAGACGATGTTTGCGAACTACGGCTCCATGGCGCCTTTCATCGATGCTGTGGTCGAGGCAGGCTATGGTCTGCCAGCGTCCGCTGATGTGGCCGCTGGACAAGCCCTGATCGAAGCAGCGGGCTGGACCCGTGACGGTGATTACTACACCAAGGACGGCGAAACGCTTTCTGTAGATATTCACGTCAATTCCGCCTCCACCGAATATACGCGCACGATCGACGTGGTGGTAGAACAGCTTCAGCGCGCAGGCATCGATGCCAGGGCGGTACCGGTCGAAAACGGCGTGTTCTGGGGCGAGGTTCTGCCGTTCGGTACCTACGAGATGTCTTATAGCTGGTTGTCGTGCGGATCGGTTAACGAACCTTGGGCGTCCATGGGCCGTTATACGGTCAAGGACGCGGTGCCGGTCGGTGAACGCAGCCCGGGTTTCAACAACACCGCCCGCTGGGACGGTGGCCGTGCAGAGGCCTATTCGGCCGTGGTTAATGAAATCGCGACGCGGGCACTGGGCGATCCGGAGGTGCCGGCGCTGGTGGCCGAAGCCTATGGCCATCTGGACGCCGGCACGCCGTTCATCCCGTTGGTTCAAGCGGCGAAACTGCTGCCGATGAACGAAACCTATTGGACAGGCTGGCCCACGGCTGAAAACTACTATAACCACCCGTTCTTCTGGTGGAACCATACCCACCAGATCATCCACAATCTGGAGTCAGCTGGAAACTAACCTCCCGAAGGGGGCTGGCGTGGCACCTGCTGCGCCTGCCCTCTTGACTGTTCAAGTATTGAAAGGGCGGTATGGAGAGGGGGCACGCGCCGTGCGCGATTGCCGTCCGCGCACAATCAGCGCCCTCCCTTCATCGCCTTTGGCAAGAAGGAACTGACCATGGGACGCATCCCGCGCGACTATCTGATCAACCGGTTGGTGACGCTTGTGCTGACCATTCTCATCGCAGCGACGATCATCTGGATAATTCCGCGTCTTTCGCCGGTCGATCCGGCCGAGATCGCGCTGGGTCGCATGGCCGCGGGCGCCGGGTCGGTCGCGAATTCCGAAGAAATCCTTGCCCAGTTGCGGGCCAATATGGGCATCGATCAGCCGCTGATCGTCCAGTATTTCAAGTTCATCACTGGGGCGCTGACCTTCGATTTTGGCCTGTCCACAGCGGCCTTTCCGACGCCTGTTTCGACTTTGATCCTGAATGCTCTGCCGTGGACGCTTGGGCTGATGATCCTATCATTGCTTATCACCTTTTTCATCGGCAACCTTTTGGGGGCATTGATGGTGTGGGACCGCTCACCAAAGCTGGTGAAGGTGGCGATCCCGGCGGCGATGGTCTTTACGTCGATCCCGCCCATTTTGTCGGGGCTGCTGTTGATGTGGATCTTCGCGGCCAAGCTACAGTGGTTCCCGCTCACCGGGGCCTATTCGATTTTCGTCGAACCGGGGTGGACGTGGGAGTTCGCCAAATCCGTACTACACCACGGCTTCCTCCCTGCCCTCTCGATTGTCGTGGTGACGTTTGGGTTCTGGGCTCTAGGCATGCGGGGGTTGATGATCGGTGTGCAGGGCGAAGACTATGTCAAACTGGCCGAGGCCAAGGGGCTGCGCCCGCGCTACATCCTTTATCGCTACATGATCCGCAACGCGATCCTACCGCAGATCACGGCCTTCGCGCTCAAGATCGGGCTGTTGATCGCGGGGCAAGTGCTGGTGGAGCGCATCTTTGCCTACAACGGTATGGGCAAGCTCTTGTATGACGCGATCCTCAATCAGGATTTCCCTGTGATCCAGGGTGTGTCTTTCGTCATTATCCTGATCACCGCGCTTTCAGTGTTCCTTGTCGATCTGCTCTACCCGTTCATCGATCCCCGTATCCGGCATGAGGTGGCGTGATATGACCTCGCAAGACAACATGCCGATGACACGTGCCGAAAAGCGGCAGGCGCGCCGTATTCGACGGTTCGACAATCCGTGGATGAATCCCAAGCTGATCTGGGGTGTGGCAATCCTGCTGGGGATCGTTGCTATCGGTATCATCGGGCGATTTGTCTGGAACCTCGATCTGGTCTTTACGGGGTCCGCCCCCCTGAAACTGCCGCCTCTCGGGGCTGAGAACCTGCGCGGGCAGCCGGGAGTCATGGAGTACCCATTGGGGACAGACGGTGGTGGACGCGATATGCTGGCGCTCATCATTGTTGGTGCGCCGAACACCTTGTTCGTGGGGCTTCTGGCGTCCCTCATAGGGATGTCAATCGGGATATTTCTTGGTTTTTCGGCGGGCTTTATCGGGGGGCGGATCGACGACGTGATCCGAGTAGGGGCCGATGTGATGATCACCATTCCGCCGCTGTTAATCCTGGTCGTCTTTCAGTCCGCATTCGGCGATGTGACGTTGACAATGATGGCCCTGCTGATCGCCGGGTTTGTCTGGCAATCGCCGACGCGCCTGATCCGGGCGCAGGTGCTGTCGATGAAGCAATCGGGCTACGTGCAAATGGCGCAGCTGTCGGGCGCATCGACCACCCACATCATGTTCCGCGAGATGTTGCCCAATCTCGTGCCTTATCTCTTCGGGTCGTTCATCGCGTCTGTAACCACGTCAATCGTCACCGCCGTGGGCCTTGAGGTGTTGGGCCTTGGTCCACAGCGCATCCCCACATTGGGCCGCACGATCTATGAGGCGATCAATGCCGGTGCGCTGATCCAGAACCTGTGGTGGTGGTGGGGCATTCCCACGTTGCTTTTGGGGGTCATGTTCATCGGATTGTTGCTGATCAATCTGGGGCTTGATGAGGTGTCGAACCCGCGTCTGAGGAAGCTGTCATGACGGACAAACCTGTTCTGACCCTAAAGGACCTGTCCATTGAATTTCCGACACCCAAAGGCGTGGTGCAGGCCGTCAAGTCGTTGAGCCTCGACATCCACAAGGGGCGGCGCGTTGGGTTCATCGGCGAAAGCGGGTCCGGCAAGACAACGACCGCGCTGGCTGTTATGCAGATGCTGGCAGAACCAGGGCGCGTTTCTGGCGGGACGATCCAGCTGGGCGACATGGACATTCTTTCGCTGGGCGAAGAGCAGATGCGCCGCACCCGGCTGAGCCGCGTGGCCTATATTCCGCAAGGCGCGATGAATTCGCTCAACCCGATCATGCGTGTGGAGCCGCAGATGTGGGATGCGATCATCGCTCACGAAGGCCACACCAATCGCGCAGAATTGCAAAGGCGCTCCGATGAGGCGCTGGAAAGCGTTGGCCTGCCTGCGCGAGTGGGCAAGCTTTACCCGCACGAATTGTCAGGCGGGATGAAGCAGCGGGTCTGTATCGCGATAGGCATCATTCTGAACCCTGATCTGATGATCGCCGACGAACCGACCTCGGCGCTTGATGTGGTGACACAGCGGCAGGTGATCCAGACGTTGAAGAACATCCAGAGCAGGATCGGGTCTGGCCTGTTGATGATCGGTCACGACATGGGGCTAATGGCCCAGACGGTGGATGAGCTTGCAGTGCTGAAAGACGGGGAACTGGTCGAACACGGCACCGTCAAACAGATACTTGAAGCGCCGAAACACCCTTACACAAAAGACCTAATTTCGTCGGTGCCGCTGGTGGGCGGAGAGAGCTTTCTCAACCCCGATAAACGGGCGGCGGCACCAAAGAGAGGTAGCGGTGAGCCGCTTTTGCGGTTCGACCGCGTGCGAAAGGATTATGGCGCGGTGACCGCCCTGCACCCGCTGTCTTTCACCCTTCAGGGCGACACGCCGCAGATCATCTCAATCGTCGGGCAGTCGGGATCAGGCAAATCGACGATGGGTTCCATTATGCTCGGCTTCAACCCGCCCAGTCAGGGCCGCGTCCTATACGAAGGACAGGACATCGCCGGCATGGGGGCGACGCAATCCCTTGAATTCCGCAAGAACGTACAGGCAGTCTTTCAGGACCCCTATGCCTGTTTCAATCCCTTCTACCGCGTCGATCACGCCCTGCGGTTTCCGTTCAAGCGGTTCGGGTTGGCAAAATCAGAGGCTCACACCCGGCAGGCGATGGAAGAGGCCTGTGCGGCAGTCGGGCTTGATCCCGATCTGGTGCTGTCGCGCTATCCCCATCAGCTGTCCGGCGGCCAACGCCAGCGTTTGATCGTGGCGCGTGCACTGATGCTGTCGCCGAAACTGCTGATCGCGGATGAGCCTGTTTCGATGGTGGATGCGTCGCTGAGGGCAACCATCCTGTCCAACATCTACGACCTAAAGGACAAATACGGCATTTCCATCCTTTACATCACGCACGACCTTGCGACGGCTTATCATGTCAGCGATTTCGTCATGGTGCTCTACAAGGGGCAGGTCGTCGAAGCGGGACCGCCCAAAGAGGTCATCGGCGTGCCGCAGCATCCCTACACTCGCCTTCTGATTTCATCGATCCCCTGGCCCGATCTGAAACGGTCCTGGGGCGACGGGCGCGATGATTGGGACCCGTCTCGCCTTGAGGCAGAAGCCCAGCGTGCCGGCAGCGAATTCCGCGGAGAGGTTCCCGGTTTCGATCTGGTCCGGGCCTGAACCGATGGCGGGGCGCTGGCCTTTTACCGCTGAAAAGATCGCGTCGCGGCTGGCGCTGATCGCGCCGCATATATTCCGCCGAACGCTGGTCCTGCCGCCGTTTCGGATTTTGCCGCTTTCGGCCGCGATGGTTGATGCGCCCATCTGTGCCGACCCGTCTGGATGGGATGAGATCCCGCATCGGTCCTACTGGGGCAGCGCCGATCTCAATTTCGTCATGAAGTCGCGCTTTATGGTGCCGGAGAATTGGGGATCGCACGACCTTGCGTTGCACCTGCCGCTTGGCTTGATGGGCGATATCTTCAACCACCCAGAGGCCCTGCTTCACGTGGATTCCAAGCCCATCGGCTCGGCGGACCGATATCATCACACGATACCGCTTGATCCTGCGGTGGCCGACGGACAGACGCATGTTGTTTCATTGCATGGTTGGACAGGGCTTGCAGGTTGGCCGCCAGATCCCGACAGCAGAAGCAAACTCTTCATGGGAGAGCCGATGCTAGTCGCGATTGACCCCGTGTTGCGCGCCTTTCATGCCAAAGCCTCGGCCGTTTTGGATGCCGCGCGGATGCTTGCCCCTGACAACAACAAACATGAGGGATTGATCCACGCGCTGGATCAGGCGTTCAAGGCTCTGGACACGCGCGCGCCGCTGGGGGATCGGCTGCGCGAAACGGTCGAGGAGGCACAACGGGTGCTGGACGAAGGCGTTCCGCAGGCGGGTGAGGCCCGGGGCGAGACTCTGCACGGGATCGGTCATGCGCACATGGATATCGCCTACCTGTGGCCCGTCGATCAGATCCGGCTGAAGAACGCCCGAACCTATTCGAATGTCTTACGCCTGATGGATCAGGATCCAGATTTCAAATTCTCTCATTCCCAGCCGCAACTCTATGCAATGGTCGAAAAGGACTATCCCGACATCTTCACCAGGATGAAGGCCCGGATCGCGGAAGGTCGTTGGGAGGTCATGGGTGGCATGTGGGTGGAGCCGGACCTGAACATTCCGGGGCCTGAATCGCTGGTGCGGCAGCTTATGCTGGGGCGGGCCTACTTCAAGGATCGGTTTGGCGATGTGGAGACGCCGGTGCTTTGGCTGCCCGATACCTTCGGATTCCCCGCGCAAATCCCGCAGCTGATGCGGCACGCGGGGCTGAAATACTTCGTCACGAACAAGCTGAACTGGAACCAGAAGAACAAGGTACCATGGTCCACCCATCATTGGGAGGCGCTGGACGGCAGCCGTGTTCTGGCGCATATCCTGACCACACCGCGCGAGGTGCAATACCTGCCGTTCCCGACGAACTACAAAAGCGACCTGAGCGCGGGGGAGGTGCTTGGCACAGTTACTGACGAAACCGTTCCGGAGAGTATAAACGATCTGCCGATCTGCTATGGATACGGGGATGGTGGCGGCGGGCCTACGGACGACCTGCTTTACAAGGCACATGCCTTCGCCGAGATGCCAGGCATGCCCCGTCTGCGGATGTCGACGGTGCGCGAGGCATTTGCCGCAATCGAGAAGACCTCCGAAAGTCTCGCGGTCTGGACGGGCGAGCATTATATGGAAGGCCATCGTGGTGTGCTGACGTCACAAGGCTGGATCAAGCGCGCGAATAGGCTGGCTGAACGCGCGCTTCATGAGGCCGAGGCACTCGCCGCGATGGCGGGCCTCGCGCCGGACCTGACCGAAGCATGGCAACTCCTTTGCCTGCAACAATTCCATGACATTGTGACAGGAACGTCAGTGCCGGTCGTTTTCGAGGACTCGCGCAGGGATTTTGCTTGCATCAGACAGATCGTCGAGGCCGTGGCGATAGAGGCCGCGGCGGCCCTTGAAGGTCCCACGCCGATGGTGGCCAATACCGCCCCAACATCAGGTCCGCGCGTGATTGCCGTTGAGGCCGAGGTTGGAGGCCAAGTTACGGAAACGGGCCAGCTTCTCTACTTCGCGGACCTTCCGGCCTATGCGACCGTACCCGTGGCCGATGCGTCGACGCCGGAGACACCGGTCAGCATCTCGGTTCTGGAGGACGGTGCTACACTTGAAAACGCTTACCTTCGCGTGAGCGTCGGGAATGGCGGTACATTGGCAGAGGTCTTCGATAAGGAATTGGGGAAGAACGTCCTGAAACGCGGCCAGTCCGGCAACGTCCTGCAAGCCTTCGAGGATCGTCCGATCTGCTGGGATGCGTGGGACATCGACCCGTCGTTCGAAGACCGAATGGAGATCGTCAGCGGGGAAAGCACTTGCGAGATCGTCGAGACTGGTCCGCTCCGCGCGGCGCTGCGTGTGACGACAGGATGGCGGAACAGCACGCTGACGCAAACCATCAGGCTGACCGCCCAGTCGCGCCGCGTCGATTTCTTCACCGAAGTCGACTGGCACGAGCAACATACATTGCTGAAGGCCGCCTTCCCAACGTTCATTTCGGCTCCCCACGCCGAATTCGACATCCAGTGGGGCAGCGTCCGGCGTTCGACCAAGCGGGAGTCGTCGTTCGACGCGGCCCGCTTCGAGGTGCCGGCACAGAAATGGGCACGGCTTTGTGACGGTGAATACTCGGTCGCCGTATTGAACGACTGCAAATACGGCTACGACGTCAAGGACGATACGATCCGGATCACCTTGATCAAGTCATCGACCTCTCCTGATCCGCAAGCCGACCAAGGCAGGCATCTGTTCACCTATAGTCTCCTTCCGAAACCTGCCGCTGATCGAGATATGTTGGATCACGAAGCCTACGCGCTCAATACCCCGGTTCGTTACCTTTCACCCCGCGGTGCCGCCACTGCCATGCAGTTCGCGGTATCCAATCCGTCCAACGTCATCATCGAAACGATCAAGCCCGCCGAAGACGGGACGGGAGCCGTCTTGCGCCTGTACGAAGCCTACGGCACTGCGACGAAAACGATGATTACGGTAGGGCGCAGAATTGCCAAGGTGGAACGAGTGTCATTCGATGAAACACTTGTGGGGCTTGCGAATTTCGAAGGTCGCGAGGTCTCACTGACTTTGCGCGCTCATGAGATCGTGACCCTGAAACTTCATTTCGAATGACGACCATGACGTATAGGCGGGTGTCGCGAATTGAAGTTAAGACCGTGTTTAAAGGGCGGGTCCACGGCCTATTTCAGACCTTGGCCAACCGGTCGGGTGCTGCGGTGCAGCTTTCGCATTACGGTCATTCGCGCATCTTGCAGCATCATCTCGAATTACCAGCATTAGCCCAACAAAGCGTTTTGCTGGTTTGATCCTCTGCAATGCAAAAATCGGGCCAACCGGTCAGAAGCAGCGGTCACTTATACCAGATCAGCATCAGTCATGATTTCGACCAATGCAGGACCACGGACGCCAAGAGCCTTTCTAATTGCACCTTCAATGTCTTCGGTCTTAGTCACCTTCTGTCCATGCCCACCGCACAGCTTGGCGAAGGCCGCGAATGATGGATTGTGCAGATCGGTCTCCCACACAGGCCATTCGCCCGATCGCTGCTCCTTCGAGATTTTGCCGAGCTCACCGTTGTGCAAAAGGATGTGAGTGATATCCATTCCGTATTTAACAGCTGTAGTGAAATCCATCGGGTATTGCCCGAAGCCCCCGTCGCCAGAGATCGAAATGACTTTGCGCCCGCGCAGCGCGTCGATATCCTGCGTGGCGGCCCATGCGCCAATCCCGGCCGGAAAACCGTAACCGATGGACCCCAGATAACCGGACATCAAAACGCGCTGATCCCCTTTGGTTTCCAGATAGCGTCCAAAGGAATAAGTGTTGTTGCCCACATCCACGGCAAAGATGGCGTCGTCCGGGGCAAGCTGCCCAAGCGCGTCGAAGATGGCGAAAGAATGGATGCCGCTACCACGTTCCTCCGCCAAGCGCCGCCGCTTCTCATTGCGCCATATCTGCCAGCGATCGGCCAGCTCCGGGCGCTGATCCACAGCATCTGCATTGGGCTTTAATGCGTGCAGTGCCGCGTCACAAAAGGCTCCGATCTCGCCCCAGACCGGGACTTTTACGGGATGGAACTTGCCTAGCTGCATCCGATCATAATCGACCTGAATAATGTTTTCTTTCAGCGCGATGCCGGTGTGATTTGAAAAGCTCGCACCAAAGGCCACCAACACGTCGGCCTCATTCATGAACCAGCTTGCAATGGGCGTGCCAGAGCGGCCAAGCACCCCGGCCCCAAGCGGATGGCTGTCCGGGACCAAACCTTTGGCCTTGAAGGTCGTCACCACAGGTGCTCCGATTTTCTCCGCCAGGGCCAAGATCTGATCGCGGGCTGCGTAGGCACCGTGTCCGACAACAATCATGGGGCGTTTTGCACCATTCAGCAGGGCAAGGGCTGCATCAATATCGGTCTGCGCAGGCGTGACCCTGGTGCCGCCCATCCGACCGGTCGGGCTGCCAGCTGGCTTGTTGGATGGCAAGGTCTGTACGTCGTCGGGAAAGATCAGATGCGCCACGTTTTGTTCAACGATGGCGTTCTTGCATGCCAGCGACATCAGCTCTGCATGATTGGAACTGCTGAGGACCGGTTGCGAGAAGGTGGACACGGCTTGAAAGGCCGATTTCAGATCGATGTCCTGAAACGCGCCGGGACCAATGACTTGGGTCTGAACCTGACCGGTCAAGGCCAGCACGGGCGCGCGGTCAACCTTGGCGTCCCACATGCCGGTCAGCAGGTTCGTGGCCCCGGGGCCAGCGATGGTCAAACATGCGGCAGGCTGTTCGGTCAATTTGCCGTAGGCAGAGGCCGCGAATGCCGCCACACCTTCATGCCGGATACCGTAGTATTTCAGCTTCTTGTCAATGACCGCGCGGCGGATCGCGTCGGCCAACCCAAGGTTCGAGTGGCCCACCATGCCAAACACCGATTGCACGCCCCAGTTGGTCATTGTCTCGACCATCACGTCCGTCACGGTTCGTTCGTGTGGGGGCTCGGGATCTAGCCCCACGAAAATCTCGCCTTCGCGTATGTCGATGGGATACAACTCCTGGCCTGAATCCTCGTGTCCGCCGGGCGGTTTACCTGTGAGCGGGTCAAAGTCCCAACCATGCCACGGACAGCGGATCCAGCATTTGCCGTCGATCCCTTTCTCGATGGACCCTTCGCCAAGCGGTCCTTTTTGGTGCGGACAATGGTTGTTCATTGCCGCCCATTGGCCATCAAAATGCACCAGACAAATGGAGGTCGTGCGCGCGGTGACAGTTTTCACGCGGCCTTCGGGAAGGTCTTCGATCCGGCCAACCGATATCCAATCCAGGTTTTCATTGCTCATGATAACTATCCTTTTCGGATAGGTCGGCGGGAAACAGAAAATCGATGAACTTTTGCAAGTAGGTCAAAATCAGGAAAACGCCCGTCGCCCAGATCAACAGCTCAAACGGGGCAAAGGGTGTGCCGCGCAACCAGCGGCCAAGCAGGCCGCCACCGGGGCGCAGCGCCTCCCATCCGAACAACCCACTGCGCGGCCAGAGGTCGAGAAACCAGAAGCGGGACAGGTAAAGCATGATTGTGCCAACCAGAAGGATCAGTACGAGAAGGGCAATCCGTTTCATCCGTCGATCAGTTCCATTGTGGTGGTGTCCATCCGCAATACAAGGATATCGCCACGGCGTTCCAAATCACCTTCCAAGCTGATAAACTGACCTATGTAGTTATAGGCGGCATCCGGCAAACGGGTGCCATCGGGCCCTGTGATCAGCATGAAGTCAGATCCTTCAATCGGTTGGGTCGACACAAATACCGGGGGCACATCACCCAGCAAACACAGGTTTGCGCAGGCCTTATGCGCCAGTCCTCTGCCCGGGCGCATCGCCCCATTCAGGCATTTTCCATCACAAATCTCGCCTGCGACTTTCCAGCGGCCAAGCTGTTCTGTCACCATTTCCGGCGGATTGCCTTCAGCGGCTGCCAGCCCTTGCCTGCCGCCGCGCAACTGCATCATGTCGATGGTGCCCCTTTGCAGGATAATGCCCGAGACGGTCGCCAGTTGCCCCTCTAACCCCATCGCCCGCATATCGACCCCAGCTTTTCCCGCACTGGTAAGCATGAGCGTCTTGCCCGGTTTGATCAGATCATTGCCTTGAGTCACGCGAAGCAGGGGGTAGGGTGTTAGCTCGATCACCCCAGTGACCGTCTGACGACCGTAGTCGAACCGGAAACCAGACGCAGGCGGTTCATCTTGCGTGCTGCCAATCAGCAGTCCCGTAAACAGGAACGTCGCCACCACCAACACAGACGCCAGCAGCAAAAATCGGCGCAGCGGTCCAGGCACGGGCAGGTAGCCCACAAAAAACGGGTTGTTCTTATCGCTCATGCTGTCACCTCGATCTGGACAGGTTCGACATAGGTGCCGGGCGGGTTGGCATCGCGGTGGACTTGCACGCCGGCCCCGTTCAGCCGGATGTTGTAGGTGGGCACCATTTCGGTGAAGGGCGCGGGCGACCGCCCATTGGTTACATCATATTGGAAGCCGTGCCATGGACATGTCACCAGACAATCAATCACGCGACCTTCGCCCAATGGCCCGTTTTGGTGGGCGCAGGCATTTGAAATGGCGCTCAACCTGCCATCTTGTCGGAACACAGCGACCCGGTCACCGCTAGGCAGTATCTTGATCTTGGCAAAGCCTTCGCGAATGTCGCCCGCATCACAGATGTCAATCCAGCCGTCGATGTCAGCGCCACGCTCATCCCCGCCCCGCCAATCCAGCATTGCAGCATAGGCATGAAGGCCCGCAACCGCCAAGGCTCCGCCGATAAAGATCACCGTAAAGGTATGGTTCTGTTGATCTTGTAAAATGCCCAAACTGACGTGGGCAACAACCGCCAGATAGGCGAAATAGATCAGGCTATGGATCCGTTTCCAGACCGGAGGGGTCAGGAATTTCATCCAGAAATCGTGACTGGTGGCGGCCAGAACAGCCAGGCACAGCAGCGCGAAAACTCCAAATATTTCGAACGGAAAGCCCGCCAATTGGCCATAGCTTGTATTGGCAAACAGCAGTGCCTCGTATTTGTCGGAACTGGAAAAGGCGAAATACCAGTTCAGGATGTAACTCGCGTGCGTGATCGCCACAAAAACCGTCATCACCCCAAAGTGTCTGCGATTGTACAATAGCGGCAGAAAACGACGGTCGATCCGGGCAAGCGGCCCAATGCACAAGATCACCGTCAGCATCACAAAGGCGCAAGCCCCAAACGCGCGGGCATTGTGCACCTGCGGATTGATGGGGAATTCATGGCTCAGCAGTTCGGGGCTGACAAAAATGAACAGCCACAAAAACAGGACAACCCCGACCAGCATCACCGCATCATAAAGCCATTTATTCCGGTTCCACTGGACGGGGATGTATTTCACACTCATTCGGATGCCTCCGCCGGTGGGGCCAGACGCTCGGGCAGGATATCAGCGGGCCAGCTTTGCCGAACGGATAGCCCGGCTACGATGGTCACAATAATCGCCACCGGCATGATCATGGCAAACCATTGATGGTTATGCCTGCGGGGACGATAGCGATGCGACCACTCATCCTTGCCATCAGCAAGGATATACCAGCGCCATAGGATCAACGGCCAGATCAACAGGATGCCCGGTACCAGCAGCGGCCGAAAAACGTAGGCGCCCCGCGCATCCTCATCCAGACGATCAATGCCAAAAATCAGAAAAGGAATGGCCACCAGCGCACCAGCTGCCCCCCATAGCTTGACGATGAACAGGATGAGTTCGGCCTGATTCATCACATGCCCCCAAAAGCAACGCCCGACAGGTCGGACATGTCTTTCTTCCAGGTCGTCAGATCCTCATGGTTGAACTTGGACAAATGGTCATGGCCGCAGGCACGGGCCATCACCTGCATCAGCTCCACTGAGGCGTCAAAGAAATTGGCCAGTTGCTGGGCAGACTTGTCAGCAATCAGGCGATTAACCAGATGCGGTTTTTGCGTTGCGATCCCGACAGGACAATTGTTGGTGTGGCACGCGCGCATCGCCAAACAACCAATCGCCTGCATGGCCGCGTTTGAAACCGCAATCGCATCCGCCCCCAGCGCCATCGCCTTGATGAAGTCCGCAGGTTTTCGCAAGCCGCCCGTGATCACGAGCGAGATATCGCCGCGCCCCAACTTATCAAGATGCCGGCGGGCACGGGCCAGCGCCGGGATTGTCGGGACCGAGATATTGTCGCGGAAAATGATTGGGGCAGCGCCAGTTCCGCCGCCGCGTCCGTCCAGAATGATGTAGTCGACGCCCACAGCAAGTGCCGCGTCGACATCTTTTTCGATATGCTGGGCAGAGAGTTTATAACCGATGGGAATACCGCCGGTCCTGTCGCGCACCTCATCGGCAAAATCTTTGATCTGGCTCACGTTTGTCCATTCAGGGAACCGGGGGGGCGATACCGCGGGGGTCCCTTCCTCAAGTTCGCGCACTTTGGCGATCTTTCCCTTCACCTTGTTGCCCGGCAGATGACCACCGGTTCCGGTCTTGGCACCTTGTCCACCTTTGAAATGAAAGGCTTGCACCTTGTCGAGCTTGTCCCAGCTAAAGCCAAACCGGGCGGATGCCAGCTCGTAAAAATAACGCGAATTCTCTGCCTGCTCCTCAGGCAGCATGCCGCCCTCCCCCGAGCAGATGCCTGTGCCCGCCAGCTCTGCGCCCCTTGCAAGTGCCACCTTGGCAGATTCCGATAGTGCCCCAAAACTCATGTCAGAGACGAACAGCGGGATTTTCAGTTTCAGCGGCTTCTGAGCATTTGGTCCGATTATTACTTCGGTCCCCACCGGGTCATCATCAAGCAGCGGCGGCCTGGCCAATTGCGCCGTCAATAGCTGAATATCGTCCCAATCCGGCAACTCGGTCCGAGGAACACCCATAGATTCAACGATGCCGTGATGACCCGTCTTCGTTAGTCCATTCTTGGCATAATTCTGGATCATGCTGTTATAGGGTTCTGCGTCTGTACCATGGCTGGGGTCGGCATAAAGGCCCAAATAAGCATCACGATTATAGGGCTGTGGGTTGTCATGACCCCATGCGTCAATCTCATCTGCATCAACACAGATGTCGTCACCTTCGACCCATGAAACGAACTTCGGCAGCTTCTCATCGTTGGCGTAAGCCGATACACCACTGTCTAGACGGTAGTCCCAGTTGTGGACGCCGCAAATCAGATCATCGCCCCGCACATGTCCATCAGACATCAGCGCACCACGGTGCAAGCAGCGGCCATAGAAGACTGAGACTTCGTCATCAAAACGCACAACAACCAGATCTACCTCGCCCACAATGGCATATTCTGGCTTGCGATCGGCAAGTTCACTATACTTAAAAATGGTCGTCTTATTCATGGCAGTCCCCACCGTTTTTCACCGTCAGATTTTATGCATCGTTACCGGCCTTACTCTGTCTTCGATTGGCTGCGTTTCGGGGCAGCTGCCCATGTGTGCGACCTTCCGACCGTACCACTTTGCCCCAGGTGCTGCAGTAACACCATGGAGCAGTGCACTGATCCAAACCGTGTTCACGGCTATATGCAGGATTTGAACACCCAGTTCATGCGGGATCAACTCAACAACAAGCAGGGCAAAGAGTGCCGTAGCAAGGCCCCTAGGTCCGAACCAGCCAAAAAACAGCCGTGTTAAGAATGACGCGTCCGTGCCAAGCAACGCAAGCCAGATCGCCAGTGGCCGGACGATAAACAAGCTGATCATGATCAAGCCAAACATGGGCAACGTAAGATGTGTGATTGCGTCTGGAACAAGGGCAATGGCAAGCAACAAGAAAGCCGACCACGCCAAGAGCTGCCCATCGCCCTCAACAAATTCATAGATGAATTTGCAACGCCCCTGCACGACCGCGCCAAAGGCCAGCCCGGCAGAAAAGGCCGCAATAAAGCCGTTCCCACCAATTTGGGTGGCAAGAAGATAGGATGCACCGGCCAAGGCGAGCGCCGCGATCCCTTCAAATGCTTCTGACGTCAATGCGTGATCTTTGGCATAGATGAGGACCCGACCGCCCATCCACCCCAACGCCACACCGGCCAATGGGCCAAGAACCAGTTGCTTGGATGCGAAGGCGATCCAGTTATCATTGCTTTGCGTTATAGTCTGTGCGGTCAGACTGGCAAAAAACAAGATAATCGGCAGGGCAAGGCCATCATTCAGCCCGCTCTCAACCACAAGCGCGCGACGCGGACGGATCGGGACATCCGTATTTGACACAACCTCCTGTCCAAGGGCGGCATCGGTCGGCGCCATGATTGCGGCCAGCAACAAAACAGCGGCCAGCGGCCACTCTGGTAAAAATAGCCAACCTGCCAGAGCGCCGAAGACGATAGCCAGAGGCAGGCCAAATAGCAGCATGCGTGCAGGCCACACGCGTCGCATTCTGAGCGCAGGCAGATCTGTCTGGGCCGCGTCCAGAAAAAGTAAGATGACCAACGCGATTTCCGAAACAGGGTGCAGCAGAACCTCAGCGCTGTCATGTGGAACCAGTCCGGTGACAGCGATGACAGCGCCAAGGGCCAAAAAGACCATCGGCGCCGTCACAATGGTCGATGCCAAGCGCTTGCCGGTCATGCAAAACACTATCGTGACAGCGCATATGATGAGCAGTCCCAACACGTTTATACCCTTTCATTCATTCACGGCCTCTGTCTACCTGTACAAAACTCCGCCTGACCAAACTCTGCCGGACGGTCGTACTTACCCTGAATAACCCTACGTGTTTCCGATAACCGCTATACGCGGCCGATCTTAGATACTGACGGCCCTAACCGGACTTTGAGCAATGTCACTGGATGCTACGCTGCGGCTCGTCGTAGCTGCCATGCGCGCATTGTGCGGCATTTCAGCAACCGGGATGACCGCTATGCGCGAGAAGCAACATTTCGCTGTTTTTGCGCCAATGTTTGATTAAGCGGCAGTAGTCGGTATAATGAATCTAGTTCTTAGCGGACAATTCAAATAGCGGTATACGGAAAACGGTACTCGACAGAATTATTTCGCCTCACACCAAATTACGTTTCGACATTCGCCACTTTTGATCGACAGATTTTATTCTAGATGTTTAAGCGTAGCGGCAAGAGTCGGTCTTCATCAAAGGCCGAGAGGTACTGATGCATTCGGCAAGTATTCTAAAAAATTGGTGACAACCGACATTTGCTCATTTTCTCGCCACGCCGCATGTACGTCAACGGTCGGACCGCCGCCCTTCAGCGGCAGGAAAACGACATCATCCCGCCTGAAGTCGCTGACCCATGACGGAACCAACGAGACGCCAAGACCTGACGCGACCATTGCAATAATCATGTGCCTTTCATTTGCTTCTTGCAGGATATTGGGTTCGATCCCGTTTGAACGCAGATAGTCGAGAACGACATCAAACATGATGGGGCGGCTGCTGCGCCCAGAAATGACGAGCGGTTCATGCGCAATATCGGAAATCGCTATTTCAGATGAACCTGCAAGCGGGTGACTTTTCGGAAGCGCTGCGACGATAGGTTCGGATAGAATAAACCGTGACTGCAAATGTTCATCATTGGGTGGTTTGCGCACGAACGCAATGTCGAGCGAGCGGTTTTCCAACATGTTCAATGCGGGGGCCGAGAGCATTTCAAACACTTTCAGATTGACGTTCGGATTGACCTCTCTGAAACGACGGACCACGCGCGGCAAAAGCCCTGCCGTCGCTGAATCCACCCCCCCGATCTTTAGAATATGTGCGCCTTCTTCTCCGGCGGATCGCGCTACACGCACTGCGGCCTCAGATTGGGCAATCGCGGCCAATGCCTCTGGCAGGAATGCCTCGCCGGCAGAGGTGAGGCGGACACGCCGCGTCGTGCGAATGAAGAGCGGAACGCCCAAATCATACTCCAGCATCTTGATCTGAGCAGAGAGGGCGGGCTGGGCAAGATGCAAACGTTCGGCCGCACGTCCGAAATGGAGTTCGTCGGCCAACACAACAAAGATGCGGAATTGCTTGAGTTTCATACATGCAATTTAGCATGGAAAGCCTATTTATATAGAGGGGTTGATTAATTCTCCGAATTCCGACCTTGGGCCAATGTTTTCAAGCAAATTGGGTAACCTAAAATTTATTAATAATAATTAACTTATAAAAAACTGCGATGAGTGCGCCTCATCTTTGCCAACTTGGACCGCAATGATCCATCTGCAATGCCCGCCACGGTCGCATACGGACGACTGTCCGGGCACTTTTTCAGACTGGTTAACGAGGACATAGATGATGACCATAAGCACGAAAACGCGTCTATACGCGTCCACATTTTTGGTCTTAGCAGCGACGACGCTGCCGGCCTTCGCACAGACTGTGACGTTGACGGCGTTGAATGCTGAGATACGGCGTTGAATGCTGAGATGTCGATTGAGGGTGAGTTGTTGGGGTTTGATGGTGAGACCTATAGGATCAACACGGTTCTGGGTGAGTTGACGTTGAATGCGAGCATGGTGCGGTGTGACGGGGCGGCCTGTCCTGTGACAACCCCGGCAATATCGGAGTTTCGGATTGCAGGTTCGCCGACCCTGGGCAAGGATCTGGTGCCCGGCCTGCTGCGCGCCTATGGCAGCAACAAGATCGACACATTTGGCTCCGTCAGCCGGTCGGCGGGTCAGGCCGGTGCGGTCGGTTACGAGGTCATCAGCGCCTCGGGCGAGATGATCGCCGCCGTCGATATCGGGGCCTCGAACACGACCGATGGTCTGACCGATCTTTTGCGCGGGGATGCGGCGATTGCCCTGGCCTCGCGGCCCGCCCGCAACCGCGAAGCGCGCGCCTTTGAAGAGGCGGGCCTTGGCGATATCCGGTCCACACAGAACGAACATATCGTGGCCCTGGACGGGCTGTTGCTGGTCACATCGCCGGACAACCCTGTCCGCGCGATCACCGAGCAGAACGCAGCCCTGGCCTTTGCCGGACGGATCAGCAACTGGGCTGAACTGGGCGGGCCGGATGCGCCGATCAACATCTATGTCCGCGACACCAATTCGGGCATCCGCGAGGTGTTCGATAACCTGCTGATGCGCCCCAACGGGCTGCAGATCTCAAACAATGTCGTGCTGGTGCAGGATGATCAGGTCCTGTCACAGGTTGTTGCCATCGATCCTTACGGGTTGGGTTTCACCAACTTTGCCGATGGCGAAGGGGCCAAGGCGCTGGCGATTGAAGGGGTCTGCGGGCTGCAAACACCACCCAACGCCTTTACCATCAAGACCGAGGAATACCCGCTGACCCGCCTGCTTTACATGTACACGACCGATCAGCGGTTGCCGGTCCATGCCGACGGCATGCTCGATTTTGCCATGTCCGAAGACGCGCAGGATCTGATCTCGAACGCAGGCTTTATCAATCAGGCGATCCGCGAGGCCTCGATCGACAGTCAGGGGTTGCGGGTGGCGTCGGCTGTGGTGGCCAACCGGGACTTCTCGACCTTTCCACAATTGCAGGAAATGATGCAGCAGTTGATCAGTTCGGACCGTCTGTCGACCACGTTCCGGTTCGAGACCGGGTCAAGCAATCTTGATGCTCGTGCGCAGGATGACATCGTGCGTCTGGCCCGCCTGCTGAGCACCGATGCGTTCCGCAACAAAGAAGCGGTGTTCGTGGGCTTCACGGACTCGGTCGGTGATCCCGAACTGAACCGGCAATTGTCCGAACGCCGCGCCCAACAGGTGGTGCAGCAGCTGCTGGACGAGAACCCGAACCTGCAGGCCAATGTCGCCCTGCAAGCCATCGGGTATGGCGAGATCTCCCCGCTGGGATGCAACGAGACCAATACAGGCCGCCGGATCAACCGCCGTGTCGAGGTCTGGGTCCGGGATGTCGTCGCACGCAACTGATGCGACAGCCAACCAAACACACCCAAATCAACACGGATCTGACA
>NZ_JBKQXN010000242.1:0-366 GCF_046762905.1 Yoonia sp. R2-816
AGGATACGCTCTGTTAAAGAGCCAGTTTCAAGACCTGAAAGCAACCGTAATTGCTCAGATTATGTACGCGTCAGCTGATGATCTCGGAGACCCCGGAGTTGAAGCGATCTACGGGCATGGACTTCTAAATCTGGAACGCGCCATGCGCCCTATCGGTGAACTTGTTGTCTACCAGGGACGCACCACCGAGAGTGACGCCATGCCTCTCGCCGAACCGGGTAACGTCGCCAGTGGCGCCCTGGCCCCAGCCCTGAACCAGGCCCTCGCAGGACAGGGCGTGATGGTGGCAGTAGCGAATCCGCGCGGAGTTGACCTCGCCGCCAGCGCCCTGGTCTCCGAAGCTGCTGCGCCAGACCCCCGTCCCAC
>NZ_JBKQXN010000243.1:0-304 GCF_046762905.1 Yoonia sp. R2-816
GCTCAAGGCCGACTGGTGGGATGAGTATGACCGCTGGCAACGTCGCGATCTCAGCACGCGGAGGTTTGTCTACATCTGGGCGGATGGGGTCTATTTCCGACCACGCATGGATGAGGAAAAACAGTGTGTTCTGGTGTTGATTGGCGCAGACGAGTGGGGCCGCAAGGAGATTATCGGCCTCGCCGATGGCTATCGCGAAAGTACCCAAAGTTGGCGTGAGCTGCTTCTCGATCTCCAGCGGCGCGGGCTTACCCATGCGCCTGATCTTGCCATTGGAGACGGAGCCTTGGGCTTCTGGCATGCG
>NZ_JBKQXN010000244.1:0-5021 GCF_046762905.1 Yoonia sp. R2-816
GTCCGCAGTGACATAGTTGCCGTCCATCAGGGTGAACGTCCCCTCAGACGCTCTGCCAACAGTGACCACGTCCATCACAAGCGGGGCGTCCGCAGCACCGGCGCTGTCCAGGCCCGCAATAGACAGCATCATCTCACCCGACGCATCGCCGGCGATCTCAAGCCTGTCGGTGGTCGCACCATTGCCATCAATCACCGTGTCCAGGGCAATAACATTTCTTCCCGACCCGGTGTAATCCCCATTAATTCTGATCACATCCCCCGTCGCCCCGTCCTGCACGCTTAAGGCTACAGAGCCATCATTGGTTACGTTACCGGCGAAGGTCATCTCGGTGGGTGTATCACTGGCCCCGCCAGAGACGTGAAACGCAGATGTGTCGTCGATGAATAGATCCTTATCCACCTCGACACGCTCCCAGTTACTGAGGTGAGTCTCTGTGGAATTCATGTTTATCGGGTCATCGTTTGGGCCAACGAACGTCAGCTTATCATTCCCGCCCACCCCGCCGTCCAGAATATAGCGCCCCTCACCGAGGGTTACGGTGTGAATAGCGACGGTATCATTGCCCGCACCGGCATAAATATCACCGGTGAAGCTGCCATCCTTCAGTTCCAGCGTATCGTCGCCCGCCCCAAGACGAATATCACCGGTAAAGCTGCCATTGTTCAGCTGCAGGGTATCGTCTCCCGCACCAAGATCAATGTCGCCGGTGATCATTCCTGCCGAGGTGACCAACGCATCGCCATCCCCGTCTTCTATGGCAATACCAGACTCCTCACCATTCACAACGGCGTTGCCGTTGATCCTGATCTCCCTCTTGAAACCGGGGAGACCGGAGCGGGAGATCGTTCGGATCGCTGCGCCGTTGCCTTTTCCGCCCTTCACGGACCCGTTGACGTGTATGTCAAAGCCTGTCGCACTCTCAGCACGGATCCCGTCTGCATCCACTCCGGAAACCGTGACGATGCCGTTCAAATTGACACTTGCCGTCGCGGATGCTGAAAACGCGTTTAGCCCATGCGCTTCTTTCCCCTCCGTGGTGACCTTTCCGTTGTACATATACACCTCGGCAGCGCCATAGGCCGTGTGGTTCGCAGAAACCCCATAAGCTCCGTCACCGAACGTCTTGATACTAGCTTTATCGTTTACTACCGCCATCGCCGTTTCGTTCCCCCTGTAAAAGTTCCACGCATAAACCGCATGGGCATCTTTCCCCTTCGTGGTGACCTTGCTGTCGTCGTCCGTCACTTCCACTTTCACCGCGCCACTGCCGTTGGAGCTCGCCACAATCCCGTAAGCATTTCCCTTATCCGTGGTGACGGCCCCTCCGCTCATAAGCACCTTCGCCGTGGCTGTACTTTCCCAGTTGTTGATCTCCGCCCAAAGCCCGTAGGCACGTTCCCCCTCCGTGGTGACTGTGCCGTCCTCCATTTCCACGCTCGCAGCGCCGAGGCCTTCGGTCAGCGCATAACCCCCAAGGGCATTGTTACCGCGCGTAGTGACTTTCCCTCCGGTCATTTTCACGGTCGCCGTGGTGCTACTCTCCGAGTGCGTGATATGCCCCAAAAGCCCGTGCCTAAAATTGCGCTCCGTCCCAGTCTCAACTGTCCCATCACTCATCTGCACAAAAAAGCTACTATCACTATCACCCGCCGCATTCTGCCGCACTATCACCCCGTTGCCGCCCACCTCGATGTCAGCATCGTCAAGGATCAGTGTGAACCTATCTGATCCGGTATAGATATGGGTGATGCCATCTGTGTAGTTGCCAGCGTCACATGTGACGGTCCTGCCGAGTCCGTCCTCGTCACCCACGGGGTCACCACACTCCGCATGCGCCGCGCCGCCGGTGAACAGCACCGCAGTCGTCGCCACGACAGAAAGCCCCGGCGCAATGCTCGCCACCCGACCCCTGAACTTGGTCAAGCGACCACCGCGAACCAGGACACTGGACGAGCGAAGGGCGGGCTGGGTATCTGAGTACTGGTTTGTCATTCTAAAAACTCTCCTGCGAGGGGCATCGCCAACATGTTTGAACAGGATCGGGAAAGGCACCGTCTTGCCCATCAGGCGTTCAGTTTGGGGGGCATAAATGCGAGGATCGTGAGATTAGCTTCGGCCGGAGGTGTCGTGACAACCTCAACCAGAAGCGGACCACGTCGGAGATCGGCCCCGCTGCTTTCGCGCCGTCCGCCCCAATCGTGGTCAAGTGTGAGGCGGTCATATCAGACCCCAAACCGCTGACAGCCACAGCGCGCGCCACGGGAGTTTCACCCCAAGCGCAAGTAACATATTGAATTTATTGTGGATATTTCGGACTTTTTTATCAAACATGCGGTGACCGTGCCATTCGTTTCCTACCCAACAATAGGACCCAGTTGCTGCATTCGGAAATACTCCAATTCTATATTTAGATAGGCATCGGCTATGGTGGGGTCGGCGCCTGTCAGGCTTTCACTTTGTCAAAATGGCGGCGGCTTGGAAACGATGATGCAAAGCTGGCGATCTGTTCTGTTCAGGGGACCATCCAGCTTTGAGCCGATCTTCGATGGCGTCCTTAACTTCAGGATGAACAATCGTCTTACGATGAATGGCGCGGCGCCTCTCATACATGCCCTGCGCATTCACCGCGTAATAGCCATTCAGCTCGTGCAGTTCGGTGTCTGTATATCGGTAGCGCTTGATGTCTCGGCAGATCGTATAAGCGTCGCGGCCCAAGCGATCAGCAATCTCCGAAATCGGCATTTTGGCTTCAAGCCACTTCGCAAGCTTGTGCCGTTCGCCCAGTTTTAGGTGACAGTAGTGGCTTCCCACTCTTCATACTCCATACAACTCTCTGTTTTAGTACAGAATTTGCACTTCGTTTGTGAATCCACCTAACGAACAGTTACGGCTTTGATAACTCCTACTAGGTTGTTGCAACTGGTACGCAAAGGCTAACTGAGCAACCTTTGTCGTTGAGGACAAGTTTGAGCATTCATTTTGACAACTGCGGCAATTTTGTCGTCAGCGACAAATAGTTTGCATTTGGTGCCACTCTTGCAATATCTTGTCGTTAGGGACAAGAGGTGCAATGGAGCGGGATGCATACCAAAAATGGCCCCACATAGTGGGCGCCAACATTCGGAAAGCTCGGAGCGACCAACGGCTGACGCTCAACGACCTGTCACGTCTGTCCGGCGTCGAAGCGGCTAGTCTATCCAAGATCGAAAATGGGAAGCGAGACCCAAAGCTGTCCACTCTTGTGGAGATTGCGAAGGCACTCCGCACTGACCTGCCGATACTATTCCAGTCCCAGCGTGATGGTTTGGCCAAGGAAATCAAGTTGAGCCAGGATGGATATGACCTGGACGGCGAATGATGGACAGCCAAAACAGCATCTCGGTTTTCTACGACAACTTTACCATTGGGCAGATCGACGTTGATGCAGCGGGTGAACTGTCGTTCCGATATAATCCGAAGTGGTTGGCAACCGAAAGCGCATTTCCGCTGTCTGTGACCATACCACTTCAGCCAGAGCCGGTGGCAGCACCCGTGATTACCCCTTGGCTGGCCAACCTATTACCAGAGGAACAGCAACTTCTTACACTGTCACGGGCGCTTGGTTTGGCCTCATCAGACGCCTTGGCTATCTTAATGGAGATCGGCGGGGACACAGCGGGTGCGATTTCCATCGGAGAGCCCAGTAACAGGCCGTCATGGGCGTATCAGCAACTCACCGACCACTATCAAACCGAGACCGTAGAAGACGCACTCACAGCCCATTTCGCTGACCTTGGTAAGCGTCCGTTCTTGGCTGGTGAGGACGGTGTTCGATTGTCGTTGGCAGGTGGACAGAAGAAGACTGCCCTGGCAGTGCTTGGTGCCGATGGGAAGCCAAAACTTGGTCTTCCAACAGATACCGACGCGCTGGCTATCCCGAAGCACGGTGCTCCTTCTACAGTCATCATCAAACCTGACAATTCCAATCTACCAGGTATTGTCGAGAACGAAACGTACTGCCTGACTTTGGCGCGATTATGCGGACTGGCAACTGTCGAGGCTGGCATCCTGCCAGCAGGTGAGCGCACCGCCTTGATAGTGGCCCGGTATGACCGATCAGTGCGGAAGGATGAATCACTTAGACGTTTGCACCAGGAAGACTTCGCCCAAGCTAACGGGGTCTTCCCTGGTCAAAAGTACGAACAGGGCACAGTCGCCGGAATCGATATGCAAAGTCTCCTAACGACGGCTCAGCACCTGCCATCAAAAGACGCTTTAGCATTACAGGATCAGGTCATCTTCAACATACTAATCGCCAATACGGACGCCCATGCCAAGAACTACTCGATGTTGTTGGGCGGCAACATCAGCTTGGCACCACTCTATGACGTATCGACCGTGCTGTATTGGGATCATGTAAACCAGTACCATGCTCAAAAACTGGGGGGCCGAAAACGCAAACCCGGCGATATGGACCGGCGGCACTGGGACCAGATCGCGGAAGATGCGGGTTTCAGTCCACGGGTGGTGCGTCAACGGATTCAGGAGTTGGTCGATACGATGGTGGCACGGCGGGTAGAGGCAACCCAGCTTGTTTGTCACATGGATAGTGCCGAAGCCGGGATGGTCGAGCATGTCGCCGATCTCATTGAGAAAAATGCGCTTAGGATTGCTGGCAGATTACGGTGATTTGTGGCACAGATGGTAAGAGCAGCATACGTGCCCTCACTGGTCGGTCGGCAGTGGGACACTTTACGTCAAAATACCCGGAGAATAGCTGTATTATTTTCAGCTAACTTGTTGATTCCGGAGGACAGGTCTGACCCGTGTCAACGTAGGCATAAAACCCTGCCAATGTCCCTTATAAAAATTCCACCACTTGGTGGCGAGCCTTGGGGCGTTATTCCCTAAAAAACCAAGCACGATCCAAGGCGCGTTGACCTTAAGGCAAATCAGATAATGATTAGCTTCTGGCGCAGAGGGATTTACTTTGTTTGAGTCGTTAGCTTTCGCCGTTAATCTAGAGCATGTTTACTTGG
>NZ_JBKQXN010000245.1:0-345 GCF_046762905.1 Yoonia sp. R2-816
CTATGGCCCCTTCCTTATTTTCATAGTCGCTTCGCTACCTTGAAAATATAGTCAGGCCCCCCCCCTGCGCCGGGCGCGTCCCCCATTTGCGCAAGCGCGAACTGATTGCATCAGACTGCTTGGACGCGGCGCGCGAACGATAGCGCGACGCATGCTGGTGGCGGCCTAGTTTTGGTCTGATGTACAAAGGGCCATCACCACCCAAACACGCTGGCGTATCAATAACGCGGTCCGGATCACTGGTGGCATCAGCCACACGTCCCACAACGGACGGGTGAACAGTTTATTGACCGGACTTGAGCCCTTCTGCGCGACCAATCCTTCGGTCACTCCGCCCCGCAAGCA
>NZ_JBKQXN010000246.1:0-5169 GCF_046762905.1 Yoonia sp. R2-816
TCAACTGCACCCGCAAGCGCTCTTTCTCCATAGTCTGATCCCAGACACCGCGGCTTCGTCCTTCCGAGGTTTGTCAACGCGGGCCGCACGCCTCGCCGGAAGGAAAGGTTGCACCCCGGCCCGCATCGAAAAACCTTCAGGAAAGCGGAAGTTCGCTGCGGGTGCGAAGCACGTCTTGTTGAGGCCATCAAGCGGACACGAGGTCTGACCATTGCTCGCGATGTCTCGATTCAGCTTCAACTTCGCTAGCCGGTCAGCCACCATACCTTGGAAAGAGTATCTCCTTTCGGCGATCTATGCGGCCCTGCGGTGTCACGTCCAATGGCAAGGACTATGCTGTGGCCGCCTCACCAACAGGCCTGCTTTGCTTGGCACCACCAAAAAACACATCATAAAGCACAGGGGCAGCAACTAGTGTCAGGATCGATGCGAAAGCGAGGCCGCCCATGATGGTTACCGCCATTGAGACAAAAAATGCGTCGCCCAACAGCGGGATCATCCCCATGATGGTCGTGGCCGCTGCCAAAAGAACCGGTCGCAAACGCGAAGTGGATGCTGCAATGATGGCTTCTCTTAGGGCGCCTCCTTCCCGGCGGACAATGTCGATTTCCTCGACGAGCACGATCCCGTTCTTAATCAGCATTCCAGACAGGCTAAGCAGACCCAAAAGCGCGGTGAAGGTAAAGGGCAACCCTGCACCCAACAACCCAATGGCCGCGCCATTCACCGACATCGGGACGAGCAGCCATATGATAAGGGGCTGACGCAGGGCGTTGAACAGAAAGACTGTGATGAGCACCATTATCAGAATGGTGATGGGCAACTGCGCGCCAAGACTGGCATTCGCATCAGCCGAAGATTCGAACTCACCGCCCCATTCCATTTTATACCCAACTGGCAAGGTCATCGCCTCGACAGTGCTGCGTACTTCCGAGTGTACTTGGGCTGCCGTCATGTCCGCCGGAATACTGGCACCGACCGTCAGCGTCGGGACACGATCCAGGCGACGGATGACAGTGTTCTGGGGCTCGAATGCAAAGCCATCAACAATCTGCTCGATTGGCAAAAGCGATGACCCATCTTGAGACCCAAGAACTTGGTCCATAATCCCTGCGTCGGAGCCTGGGGAAACGCGGATCACAATTGGAATGGCGCGATCACCTTCGCGGTAGGTCCCAACCGTGACACCATCTGTTGCGAAAAGAATGCTATCGGCAACATCGTCGCGGGTAACGCCAGCGGCCTGTCCCCGCTCGGTCACATAGCGCGGCCGCAAGACAAGCTCTTGTTCACGCCAATCGATCCGGGGCGCCAGGATGTTTGTGGATGCAGCCGTCATCAACTTGATCGCCTGATCGGACAGATCCCGCAGCACCTCAGGATCGTTGCCTGAAAAACGCACTTCAATAGGACTGCCGCCGCCAGGGCCAAAGACAAGGCGCTCGGTCCGGAACTCCCCCTCCGGCAAGTTTTCGGCAGCGAATGCCTCGAGTTCCGCTTGCAGCGGTGGAATGCGATCAAGACTCTCAGTGCGAATGATCAGGTGGCCATAGGCCGGATTAGGGGGCTCTGCTCCATAGGTTAGCAAGAAGCGGGTCGCACCTTGCCCTACAAATGTCGAAACAGCGACGACGTCTTCGTGCTCAGCCAAGTAGGCTTCGATGATTGCCATCTGGTCTGCTGTTGTTGCGATGGGCGTTCCCTGCTGCATCGTATAGTGCACAAAGAAGAGTGGTGTATTCGAATTTGGAAAAAACTGCTGTTTCACCATGCCAAAGCCGACATAACAGGCCGCCGTGATGCCGATGAGAGCTGCAAGCACAAGCCACCGCAGTCGAAGCGCCCCACTTAGAAGACTGGCGTAGCCCCGGAAGATCAGCCCGCCATATGGATCACCGCCATCGTCCACGCCCTGTTTGAAAATGTAGTGACCGAGCAGCGGGGTCACAGAAACCGCCAAGATCCATGACAACAAAAGTGAAATACTGATCACGGCAAACAGGGAGAACATGAATTCTCCTGTCGAGTCCGGGCTTAGCCCGATACCCGCGAAGGCCATGATCCCGACAACGGTGGCGCCCAATAGCGGGATCTGCGTCTTGCCAGCCGCCTCATCTGCCGCATCGCGCGACGACTTGCCGCGCGCCATTGCGATTTGCATGCCTTCGGCGACCACAATCGCATTATCGACCAGCATGCCCATCGCAATGATCAGTGCGCCCAGCGAAATTCGCTCCATCTCAATCGAAAAAATTGCCATGAAAAGCAGTGTTCCCACCACAGTGAGCAACAACGTTATCCCGACCACGAGCGACGCGCGCACTCCCACAAAGAGGGCCAAGACCAGCACAACGATTCCCACCGACATCGCAAGGTTAACTAAGAACCCTGTCGAGGACTCGTCCACGACGACGTGCTGCTGATAGATCGGGTACAGATCGACACCATATGGTATTTCCGACGCCAATGCCGCGAGATGAGCATCTACGCGGTTGCCAACATCAACAATGTTTTCGTTGCTCGCCCCCGACACCCCGATGGTGAATGCCGATTGCCCGTTGTAGCGGATAATCTGCGATGGGTTATCCTGCCGCCCGCGGGTAACTTCCGAGATGTCGATTAGGTTCAATAGTTCGCCACCGATACCGATCGTCAGCGCAGCAATTTCACTAACCGAGTCCGACCCCTCGGCTGGCTGAACCTGGGTGCGTGTGTCGCCAGCATTCACCGACCCCGCCAGCGATACAGAGTTCGACGTGGCAAGTGCCTGGCCAATTATTTGCGGGTCGATCCCAAGCTGTGCGCTAAGCGCAAGATTGGGTTCAACAAAAATCGCCTCGGCAGGCAATCCTGCGATATCGACATCAGCCACACCATCAACAGTCAGGATTTCACGCCTCAAAAACGTTGCTAGCTGATGTTGTTCTGCGTCACTGAAACCATCAGAGGTAACCGCGAAAAAGATGCCGTAAACATCTCCAAAACCGTCATCGACCACAGGTGGCGTCGCCCCGCTTGGCAGTTCGTTCTGGACGTTTTGCAGGCGTTCTCGCAGCTCAGTCCAGATCGCAGGAAGGGCATCGCCGTTGATCGTGTCCTCTACAAGTACATCGATGCGCGAGACACCGGGCCGGTTGACCGATTTGATCTCACTCACCTCAGCCATACGCTGAATTGCGGCCTCAAGCGGCTCCGACACCTCGTCTGCAACCTGCTGCGCGGATGCGCCGGGGTACTGGGTGATGACGACCGCCTGCTTGATCGTAAACGCGGGATCCTCCAGACGTCCAAGGGCGCTAAACCCCCAGATGCCGCCAAATAGGCAGATCAACATGATGATCCAGGTAAAGATAGGTCGGTCGATAGAGGCGCGTGCAATTCTCATCAGTTGACCCAGCTTTAATTCGCGTAGCCGGAAAAGCGGCGGACGGTTTGACCGTCTGCCAGAACCTGTGCACCGGTCCGGACGATTTCCGCCCCGGCTTCCAATCCCGATACGATCATGAATTGACCGTCACGTGTTGCCGTGACCTCTACAGCCACTTCTTCAAGCGTGCCGTTTTCGTCCTCAGTCGGCGCAAACCGCAAGACACTGGTGGACCCGTCATTAGCGATCCGAATGGCCGTTGCAGGTAAGATCAGGCGGGGAGCCCCAGCATTCAGCGTCGCGAGTACAATGACTGAACTGCCCGGCAAGACACTCACATCGTCCGGCTGTTCCATGCCCAGCGTCAAGCGGAAGGTCTGCCCAATGGAAGACGCCTCAGCATTGAACTCTCGGATCTCGAGCGGATAAGTTTTGCTACTGGTTGGGAAGCGCGCCAACAGTGAAACGTTAGCATCCTGGCCTGCGCGTTGAAACAGAACTTCCGGTACATCGATATCAATGCGTAGCTCAGACATGTCATGCAATCTGACGACGGGGGTGCCGGCATTCGTTGTCGTGAAATTCGCCACATTCCGGCTTGCAACAAGTGCGTCAAACGGTGCGCGGAGCGTTGCATTCTCAAGGGAGTACTCGGCATTTCGCAGTTGAACGCGTGCCAAAGCCAACTGCGTTTCTGCATCCTGCTTGGATACTTCGGATGCCGAGGCACCAAGGTTATTCAAGCGCGCAACCAGACGCTCAGCCTGTTCCACTTGCAAGGCGGCCTGCTGTTGTTGCAATTCAAAGGGTTCGACATCCAGCTTAGCAATCAGCGCATCTTGCGCAACACTTTGACCTTCTGTTGCGGGGAAGTCGACAATCTGGCCGGACACCTGAAATGCAAGATCAACGGTCTGGCGTGCGACAACCTGGCCAAAGAACTGTCGAGTGACACCACCGGTGTCAGCGCCAACAATCATCAGTTTCGCCGGTCGCACAACCGTGTCCTGCGCCGCAAGCGGGCTGCTGATTGTCAATGTCAGAAGGATGAACATGAGCATGGTCAGTACGCGGATCATGAATTGTCTTTCGATTTGGCTCGCACTTCCGGTCGCGATCAAGATTGATCGCTGATCAAATGCCGGGAAACAGTTTGGCATCGCAAGACCGAATGCACACAGATGATGCACTCAACCTTGCAGTAACGTCAGTCATTCGTCACGCACAAATGTTGGGCAAGCTTCAGTGCGAATTTTTGCAAATGATCAGAAATCCGTCTTGCAGTTTTTCTTGATAACAGCACACGCCAGTTAACAACCTCTTGTGTTCGTGTCACTGAACATCATGGCAGCGATGCCCTTGTGCGCCCGAATCCGCACCACTTTCCCATTCGAATATGCGAGGGCCAGACACGTCCGCCGTCGGTGGGCCATGAGTTCCGGTGTTTGGGATTCTGCACCTTCAGCGAATGTCGGCAAAGCGCGCAGCAACCGCAGCATTGAGGGTTATGGGCCGACGGCAGCAATGGGCCGTTCGTGGCGACGCGCAAGAGGTGTTTGCGACAGATGCTGCGCTGCATCCGAGGTCCGGTTCGATGAAGATTTTCTGATGCGGGCCATGGCGCGAGGTCTCAGCTTGGCCGTAAGGGTGGCCCGCGTTGAAAAATCTCTCAGGGTGGAAGCCGCGGGGGTTGGCGGTGTCTATGGGGAAAGTGTGCTGCCGGTTGGATCTGAGGCTGCCGCGGGTGCGTTGGTGTGGGGATTGAAGACGATCGTTTTCGCTTTCCACCGGCGTGTTTGCCT
>NZ_JBKQXN010000247.1:0-724 GCF_046762905.1 Yoonia sp. R2-816
GGAGGCCGCGCTGGCCGGGCTGCCGGCAACGCCGGTCACAGGCGCCGAACGGTGGGCGCCGCTGAACCCGTCAAGCCTGGCCTACGTCATCTACACCTCCGGCTCCACAGGCACGCCCAAAGGCGTCATGGTCGGGCAAGGCAATCTGTGCCACTTGGCGACCTATCAGGCGCGACGGGTGGTCGAGACCGACGGCCAGCGGGTCGGACTGTTTGCCTCGATCGGTTTCGACGTGTCGGTCTGGGAAGTCGTAATGGCCCTTTGCTCAAAAGGGTGTCTGGCCGTCATCCCCGCAAGCGCGCGTCCTGACGGGATGCGGTTGGTCGATGCTCTGCGGGCGCTGCAGGTCGAGGTAATCACGGTTCCGCCGCGTCTGGCCTCGGAAATGGAGTCGCTGGAGGATCTTCCTCTGCGCGTCTTGATATCGGCTGGCGAGGCGGCGTCGCCGGATGCGGCGCGCCACTTGGCGGCGCGGCTTGCCTATTACAACGCCTACGGTCCGACGGAAACGACGGTTTGTGCGACGGCATTTCCGGTTTCTCCCGACTTTGCCGGCGACGTTGCGGTTCCGATCGGCGGTCCCATCTCGAACACGCAGGTCTATGTTGTGGACGATCGGTTGCAGCCGCAGCCCGTGGGCGTTGCGGGCGAGCTACTGATCGGGGGCGTTCAAGTGGCACGGGGCTATCTGGGCCGGGCGGGTCTGACGGCGGAGAAGTTCATC
>NZ_JBKQXN010000248.1:0-5764 GCF_046762905.1 Yoonia sp. R2-816
GTCATCGGAACCTCCTCTGTCGACTGAGAAAGCCTCAATCGTCGGACAGGTTCGTCAGTTCACAAAATGCGCGACGTCAGGAAAAATGCGAAACATCAGCCAAAAACGCCAATGCCGCGCGAGCGGCTTCGTCCTTGAGCCTGGTGTTCCAAATACTGCAACCTGAGTGAACTTCAGCATTGAAACTTGGCTCGACTCAATTGGAGCGATGCTGCGACGCTGCAAGAGCCCCTCCAAGTGCAATCAAAATGCCGCCGCCTAGCGCTTCGATCCATTCAATGACGCGTTCTTTCATGAGGCGTGCGGATAGCACGGAGGCAAAGCCGTAGAAAACAAGGACCGGAAGTTCCAACAGAACCGAGACAACGCCAAGAATGACGAGCTGAGTAGCGACGTTCCCCTCCGGTGAGATAAATTGCGGGAGGATCGCAACGAAGAACAAAATGTTCTTAGGGTTCGACGCTTGAAGAGTGAACCCCTGCCAAAACGACTTAACGGCTGTTTGCTGGACCTTTGGCGCGGCGGCCTTCGCTTCCGAAAGGTCCAGGCCTTCACCGAGTGATCTTTTCTGCCAGAGGTGTTTCATCAGTGGCGTGATCATTCCAACGCCCAGATATACAAGATAGGCAGCTCCTACCCATTTGATAATTGTAAAGAGCGTGGCGCTGGCAACGATCAGGGCCCCGATTCCGAGTGCAGATAAGGTGAAAAACAAAGCGTTCGTGGACAGAATCCCCAGTGTCGCCATGAACCCAATGCGAAATCCCTGACGCATTGATAAGCCGATTACGAGCAGTACCGCTGGACCAGCGTGAGCGAAAGCAGAAATTCTGTCAGCGCGAAGAGAGCAAGTGTGTTGAGGCCCATAATAATCTCCAATCGGCATTTTGTGTTAGCGTGTCCAAACCTTGCGGAAATGACCAGATCAAAATTTAACAACTCGATGGCTCAAATAGGCAGTATTCACTCATCGCGAGCGTTTAATCAGGTGTTACAAGCGGTATTTGACGTCACACAAAAGCCGAACTCAGATTGACGTCACGTTCGGGCATCAGATGCCGAAAGGGACACCGCCCGTGACGGGAAGATTAATGCCAGTGACGTAGTTTGCTTGTGGGCCTGCCAAGTATGCAACTGCGTTGGCCACGTCGATTGGTAGACCCGTATCACGCACAGCAACACTCTCATACCGCCGCTGTTTCATTTCTTCGATTGAAATACCGTTTTCTCCGGCCAACCTCACGTTGGCGGCAGAGTGCATATCTGTTGCGATGTACCCTGGACACACGGTGTTGCAGAGAATGCCGTCAGGGCCGAATTCTGCCGCCAGAGTCTTCGTCAGCCCCACCAACCCGTGCTTCGTAGCGGTATAAGCACCGAACCCAGGTTCTGCACCAAGACTACCTGTTGAGCCGATGTTGATAATCCGCCCACCACCGACCTTGCGCATCTCGGGGATGACGGCTTGAGAAAGCATCATTGGCCCTAAGATGTTGACGTCAAAACTGGTTTTCCATTGCGCAGGCGTCGTAGACAAAAAGTTGTCGGAGCCCGCCAAAGATCCTGCATTGTTCACAAGGATGTCCAACCTTCCAAACTTCGAGAGTACGGTGTCTATGCAGCTGCTGATCTCTTCAGCACTTGTGACATCCAATGTCACGGCGAGCGCTTTCCCATTTGAAGCTTTGATGTCGGCGACCAACCCGTTTAGCAGTTCAAACCGCGAAGCCTTTTGACCATCAATGTTCATAGCCCCATCTATGTCTGCAACAACAACGGCTGCGCCGTCATCAGCAAGTCGGGTGGCGATTGCGCGTCCAATCCCTTGCGGAGCTGACGCTCCCGTCACTAGTGCCACTTTTCCGTTTAGAGGGCGCATGTCTGTGGTCTCTCTTGCTGTGAATACTCAGGGCAATCGCTACACGAATAGAGCAATGCATCAAGGAAGTTGTTCCAGCCTGCTGTTCAAGCCACGTGTGCTTTGGAGCAGTCAATTAATACTTTTGCGGTAGACGGTGAACTTGGTGTCTTTCGCCACCCGGTCGTAAAGATCCCGCGCTGTCCGATTGCTTTCGTGCGTATGCCAATATGCGTATGCCAATAGATGTCACAAACTCCGCGTTCGCCGCGCATGTCGGCGATACCGGACATCAGCATGCGCCCAACACCACGACCTCGTGCCTCAACTGTGGTGAACAGGTCCTGCATGTAACAGGTTTCGGCGATCTGAATCATGTTGCGGTGAAAAATTAAATGGCCGAGCCCAATGAGTTTGCCATCCAGTTCGGCAACCACGCCATAAACGGTTTCAGTCCCGTCCAGCAGTCGCATCCAAGCTGTTTCAATAATTTCACCGGACAGCGCCGTGTCACCTTCACGACCATAGAACGCGTTATAGGCGGCCCAAAGGCGTTGCCACTCTGGCTCGTCAGATTGTTCGACTCGGCGAATGACGGGCTTTGACACTAGATAACCTTTGCCGTCACCACGATCTCAATCAGACATCCTTCGTCCAGGTCAACGCCAACACAGGCGCGTTGCGGCCAGTTCTCTTCTGGCCCAATCCAGTCAATCCAAATGGTATCCATTTCGAGCTTTTGTTTAACGTTGCTGAGATAGACCGTCGCCTGAAGCAGCCCGGCTTTCCCGCTTCCAGCTTGTTCGAGAATGCGATTGAGTTCATCTAGCGTGTTCTGCGTCTGCGAAAGAATTCCGTCTGAGCCCTGTGCCGTCAAGAACCGTTTCAGTTCATCAATTTAGCGGCTCTCGGCACCGGGATTGTGGCGCGTTTTTGATAAGCGGCGCACCTCCATAGCCGATTTCTATTGTAAAATAGTACATCGGTATTTCTCCACAATGCGATCTGGATCTACGGTTTGATCATTGGTGTGTTGGCGGATGATCCTTTCCATTTATCCATCGACCGCTCCGCCCCTTGAGGGGTGTTGAAGTGAATTGCAAGACTTGGCCAAAAAGGAGAACAAGGTTTCTACGCTATAGGAAACCTAAAATGCGCCAGGGTTCGAGCTACCCATGAACGCTGGCCTCGATTTCGGCTATGTCAACCCTCGGTCGTGCGCAGGTGGTCACAGGATCATCTGGCTGGGGTCAGCGTCGCCCCGGATATCATAGTGAACAATCAGGCTACCTTGCAGAAGTTAGGTGGCGCACGCGTTGAGCCAGCCTGATGAGGTTTCGCCCAACACCAATCCAGCCTTCGAGTCCGATACGACTGTTGGGTAGGTCAGCCTCAAAATGGAGTTTAAGAATGACTGTGTGAATCTGGGTGAACTATTGGAATCAATGCTGTTTGCCGCGCTTGGCCATGCCAACCTGACCTCAGCATCAAAAAAACACTACGAGGAAACGAGAAAACAATGACTTCAAAATTTGCACTGTCCGTGGCCATTGGCTTGATGCTTGCCGGCTGCGATAGCTATTCACCGCCACAGTACCAAAGTAGTCCGTCAAATGCAATTGCTCTGCAATCGATCGCAGCGACTGGAAAGGCCGCATCTGTCGGCACAGTCACAGTCGCCGAAGGTGTAAATGCACGCCCAACTTGCCGTCTGGCAGGACCCATCGATGTTGGTGGCGGCATGGATATTGCGACTGCTGTTAAGCAGGCTTTACAGGCTGAATTTCTTGCCGGAGGTATTCATAGCGCTCGTGGTGTCCCAATCAATGTAGAGATCACCGAGCTGAAACCGAATTCCGTTAAAGGGCAATGGACGCTTGGACTAAAAGTTGATTCTGCCAAGGGGGCAGGTTTCAACACGAGAACCATCCACAAGTTCTCAACCAGTTTCAGCGCCGTGGCGGCATGTAACAACACAGCCGATGCCTTTAACAGAGCCTTGGCAAGCGGTCTCAATAAAATTGTCACCGACCCGCGGTTCCGCAATTTGCTGTAACCTTGGAACCAGTGATCAGCGCCGCGCCTTGCAGCAAGCTTGTGTCAGCCTGAGGCGCCGCGCTAACTACCGGAATACCTGAATTTGGCGGCAATCACGCTCTCGCGGGTTTTGATGTGCGCCGGGGCACGGTCGCAATCGGATCTGGGGGCCTGAACCCGGAAAGCTGGCTGGCGTTGATAGATATCAACCGCGTCGAAGTGAGCGCCCGTGCGGCTGCGATCTATGGCAAGATGCGCGCAGATCAACTCAATGTCGTCGCTGGTGCCAATTCGGCAATAACTTCTGCTCTTACCAAAGGGAGGGGGAGAAGTGGGCGAGAAAGAGGAGGGCTTCTACCAAACCAAGGGCTGACAACTCCACTGAGGTTCGAATATTTTCTCAGCTTCCAAAAAATCGGTAGGTAAAATTGATGACACCAACCTTTTCTCCAGCAAAGCTTCCAAGAACGCCTGTGTGTTCAAGCCCGTCATTTCTTCCTGTGCTGGATCAGGTGAAATCGGGAACCGGATGTACACCATTACTGCCAGACGAACGATCTCAGGGCTGGTCTTAGAATAGCGGAATGGATTGGATATTGTCATCCAAGAAGGTTACGAAAACGTCTTACCCGCTCAAGATCGATTCCTCTGATAGTGCCGTCGAGAACGCTACTGCCCATTGCTGAAGTTGGTAATCGCCCAGAAATCTTCGCGTGCGTCTCGGGTCCAATACCTATGAGATGTTGGCATCATATGCTCAAAGTCAAACTCAGCGCCCCACCAGCCATCTAGAACAACCTTGTCATAAAGGCGACCGTGAACCATGTGCATAAAAATTTTGCGGTCATAGTTGATGTAAAATTTCGGCAACTTCGAGAACAGACGCATCCGAAGCTGGATCAGATCTTCAGACATCGGTGTATTGAAGGAAAGTTCGGCCTCCACCGCACCAGACAGATCAGCGTATTGGCCGCTGTCCTCATTGAAAAATTCATCACGTAACATGTCCGTCGTTACAACCTTGGCCAAGTCACCATCACGGTAAGTTGGGAACGAGTCCTCCGTCAGGGTAACAATTCCACCTCGGAACTCTTTCTGCGCCTTTTGATACTCTCCCAACAGCCGTGGGTTATCACTGTATTTCTTGATGCCAGCGTCCAAATTTTTCTTCTGGTCAAGATTGAAAAGAGCCTCCCATGCAACAACCCAATAGTAGTTTCCTTGAAATATGACCTGTGCCCCAAGTCTCCTCCAGTTTTGCGCGGAGTCCTTGGGTTTTAATCTTTGGCGTTAGGCCGCCATTTCGTCTATCGCCTTTCTTTGCAAAAATTCTATTGGTGTCCGGTTGCCCAATGCTGAATGTGGTCTACGCCAGTTATAATCCTCCTGCCATTCCCCAAGCGTTTGGCGGGCTTCACTCAATGTGCCGAAGAGCGTTTCATTTAGGCATTCATCCCGCAGCTTGCCGTTGAAGCTTTCGATGAAGCCGTTCTGCTGGAGCTTTCCAGGCGCGATGTAGTGCCAATCAACACTAGTTTCCTGAACCCATTTGAGGATCGCCATGCTGGTGAACTCGGTGCCGTTGTCCGATACAATCGTCGCCGGCATACCGCGTTCAGTGATGATCTTATCCAGCTCACGCACAACACGATGCCCTGACAGGGATGTGTCTGCGATCAGCATTATGTTCTCCCGTGCGCATTCCGGAGCATCCGGCCGGTCATTCCGGAGCTATGCCCGAAAGTTGGTGACGGCGTGATTAGGCGGCATGGTTAAGTTGTTTGATCCCGTCTTTGAATTCAATCCCTTCGATGATCTCGGGCATGCGGTTTGCGCCGTCGAGCTTCCGCCATTTGGTCTGGGCTGACA
>NZ_JBKQXN010000249.1:0-748 GCF_046762905.1 Yoonia sp. R2-816
GGAGGCCGCGCTGGCCGGGCTGCCGGCAACGCCGGTCACAGGCGCCGAACGGTGGGCGCCGCTGAACCCGTCAAGCCTGGCCTACGTCATCTACACCTCCGGCTCCACAGGCACGCCCAAAGGCGTCATGGTCGGGCAAGGGGAGTTGTCCAACTATGTAGCCTTCGCCAATGCGCGCTGGACACAGTCTCCGCGGGAAACGGTCCTGCATCGAACGACGATCGGCTTCGACTATTCGGCTGAAGAGCTGTGGTGGCCTTTGAGCTTCGGTCATCGCGTGATTGTGGCACCGGAGGCGATTGATGCCGACCCGGCAGCCTTGGCGCAACTGATCGATCAGGCCGGCGTCACGACCATGGTCGTTGTACCGCCGCTGCTGGCCGCGTTGCTGGGTGAAGAGGGTTTTGCGTCAACGGCCAGCCTGCAGCAGGTGCTGTGCGGCGGCGAGGCACTTTCGAGCCACTTGACGGCTGGCTTCTTCAAACACACCGGGACGGTACGGCTTGTCAATCACTATGGGCCGACAGAAGCGACCATCAACGCGACGGTACAGGATTGCGGTCGCTCGTTCGGGAGTGAGGGTGACGCCGTCGTGATCGGCGGTCCTATCTCGAACACGCAGGTCTATGTTGTGGACGATCGGTTGCAGCCGCAGCCCGTGGGCGTTGCGGGCGAGCTACTGATCGGGGGCGTTCAAGTGGCACGGGGCTATCTGGGCCGGGCGGGTCTGACGGCGGAGAAGTTCATC
>NZ_JBKQXN010000250.1:0-321 GCF_046762905.1 Yoonia sp. R2-816
TCATACCACGTGGCTGCCAGGCCCAGACCCAGACCACTGGTCTCGATCGACCCGTCCCCTAAGTCAGAGCTGACATCCGTACTGCCCGTGCCGTAGGAGACCATCAGCCCGCCCACAAGAAGGCCCGCATCACTGGTGTTCAGGGTGAGATCCGCCCCGATCTCCATCTCCCAGAGACTGCTCTCAAGTGCCGCCCCCGTTGTGCTGTGCTCTTCCGACGCGGTGAGCTGCTCTGTCCCCATCTGGATCCACAGCGGCGAACCCGTATCTTGATCGGCCGCGTCAGACGGCGTGTCAGCCCCTGCGCCGCCCCAGGCCAGG
>NZ_JBKQXN010000251.1:0-687 GCF_046762905.1 Yoonia sp. R2-816
CGCTGGAGATTGACCGCGCCACGATTGGGGAGAGGCATCCGGGCTACGCCACCCATCTCAACAACCTCGCGGGCGTGGTCAGGGACCAAGGGCGGTATGAAGAGGCCGAGGGTCTTTTTCGCGACGCGCTGGAGATTGACCGCGCCACGATTGGGGAGAGGCATCCGGACTATGCCACCCGCCTCAACAACCTCGCGGACGTGGTCAAGAACCAAGGGCTGTATGAAGAGGCCGAGGGTCTTTTTCGTGACGCGCTGGAGTTTGACCGCGCCAGGATTGGGGAGATGCATCCTGGCTACGCCACCCATCTCAACAACCTCGCGGTCGTTGTCAATTACCAAGGGCGTTATGAAGAGGCCGAGGGTCTTTTTCGTGACGCGCTGGAGATTGACCGCGCCACGATTGGGGAGAGGCATCCGGGCTACGCCACCCATCTCAACAACCTCGCGGGCGTGGTCAAGAACCAAGGGCGGTATGAAGAGGCCGAGGGTCTTTTTCGTGACGCGCTGGAGATTGACCGCGCCACGATTGGGGAAGGGCATCCGAGCTATGCCACCCGCCTCAACAACCTCGCGGACGTGGTCAAGAACCAAGGGCGGTATGAAGAGGCCGAGGGTCTTTTTCGTGACGCGCTGGAGATTGACCGCGCCACGATTGGGGAGGGGCATCCGGACTATGCCATCCGCC
>NZ_JBKQXN010000252.1:0-3380 GCF_046762905.1 Yoonia sp. R2-816
ATCAGGACCGAAGACCTACAATCTGATCAAGTAATACAAGCACTACGCCGCAAAAAGCGCCCGTGTCGCACACAAAGCGACCAGCAGCTTTCAATGTTTACAAGCACTTAAAAAGGGGGTGCATAATGACCAACCGTTCGCAATCGGACGCAGTGCGCGCTCGGCCGGATTGTTGTCGATGGCCACACGGCCGTCCGTCAAGAACAAGCTGAAGGCATCCTTGCGGCTCAACCCATACCTGAAGGCTTTGGCCAGATCACTTTTGCCGGGAATGCGCAGGAGTTGTTGTTCAGACCAGGCAAAGAAGGCCGTGACCTTTGGCTTGCTCAACTTTTGCCGCGCGGCATGACGGACGTCAGCGGGTTGACCGTTGATGTCACGCTCAATGTCGTAGAGCTTGCCGATCTGATCGAGCGCCTCGCGGGCAATCTCGGATTTTGTTGAGGTCCAAAAATCATGGAAGTCGCGCCGCAGATGTGCCCAACAGGCCGCTTCGCGTAAACGCGGCACACCACCCGGTTCAGGCTCGTAGAGTTTGGCATATCCCTTAACTCTTTGAAATGCGCGTACTGTTTGATGTCCGAAATATGCCGTATTCTTCGGACTCGCACATGTCCGAAAAATGTAGTATATTTCGGACATGCAGAATCTAGATGATCAACAAACACTGCCGCAACGCATCCTTGACCGCACTCTCGCCAAACCCGGTACGGTTTGGACGCCTGTCGACTTCGTTGATCTTGGATCGCGCGATGCCGTGGACAAGGCGCTACAACGCATGGCCAAATCCAACGATCTCCGTCGCATCGCACGCGGTCTTTATGACAAGCCAAGAACCAACAAATTAACGGGCAAATCAACAGTGCCGGACTATCGCGCAGTAATCGACGCGATTGCGCGACGGGATCAGGCTCGATTGGTTGTCGACGGTATGACAGCGGCAAACACTTTGGGGCTGACAAATGCAGTCCCTGCCAAAATCGAAGTTTTGACCGACGCGCGCCTGAAGCCAATCCAGATTGGAGAGCAAGCAATCGTCTTCAAGCAGGCAGCCCCCAGCCGCCTTTACTGGGCTGACCGGCCAGGCATGTACTTTGTCCAAGCGCTGCACTGGATCAACGATGCGATGCAAAGTGATTCAGAACGCTCCAGGCTCGATCACATCATTCTAAGGTTGCTCGCAGATGAGAAGGATGGTCAACGACTACGGCAAGACCTTCGCTCGGGCCTTTCGGCCATGCCGATCTGGATGCAAGACATTTTGCGCGATCCGATCAATTCCGCATCTGCCGAGGCGCGCGCATGACGATAAAAGCATACCAGGAAATCATCTCTGCCGCGCCGGCCGACCGTGCTGACCTGTTCTTGATGACCGCCCAACGTTTGGGCGCACCACTCATCAACATTGAGAAGGACTTCTGGGTATGCTGGACATTGAACACCCTCTATCACCGTCTTCCAGCCAATGGTCCGCGCCTTCTTTTCAAGGGGGGAACTTCGCTGTCGAAAGCCTATGGCCTGATCAATCGCTTTTCCGAAGACATTGATGTCACCGTGTTCCGCGATGATCTTGGTTACCCAGCGACTACTGTGGAAATCGCTGATCTTTCGAACAAGAAGCGAAAAGCGATGCTCGAGGCAATAACTGCGGATTGTAGCCGCTACATCACCACTGACCTTCACGCAGCAGTGACGGAGGTCCTGGCAGAGGACACGCAGGGTAAAGGCCAGGTGGAAATTGACGATACCGATCCAAGCAACCAGACTCTACTTGTTAGGTATCCACGCGTTGATGCCTCAGAAACTGGCTATGTCCAAGCTGCTGTAAAAATAGAATCCGGGGCAAAATCAGCACTCGATCCCAACCAGCCCGCTACAATAGAACCATACATTAATTCAGATATCCAAAGTCTTGATCTGAGCGTTCATGACGTGACGACGATCAACGCAGAGCGGACGTTCTGGGACAAAATCGTAATCGCGCACGGATTGCGCAATTGGTTTGAACGACGAGGTGAGCTTCGACAAGACGGTCAGCGCGTGTCGCGACACTATGAACCGCCCCGGTTTTACCGGAGAGTACAACACTCAAAGGATGAGCCCTATGACGAAGAGACGATTCACCCCCGCCTATCCGGCTGAACTGCGCGAACGCGGTGTTCGGCTGTTTCGAGAGAACCGAGCAGATTACACCAGTGATACCGCCGCCTCCCGCGCGATTGCGCCGAAGTTGGGTTGCTCACCTGACAGTCTGCGAGCCTGGTGCCAGCAGGCCGAACGTGATGCCGGTCAGCGAGCCGGGTTGACCAACGCCGAGAAGGACCGGATCAAGGAGTTGGAGCGGGAGAACCGTGAACTTCGCACCGCCAATGAGATCCTGAAGAAGGCCAGCGCATATTTCGCGGCGGCGGAGCTCGACGGCCCATTCAAGCGATGATTGCCTTCATTGGGGAGCATGGGACTGTCTTTGGTGTCGGGCCGATCTGCCGGGTCTTGGGGATCGCACCATCGACCTTCTACGCACACAAGGCCGTTGAACATGATCCCGATCTGGCATCAGCAAGGGCAAAGCGCGACCTGTTGGACAAAGACGCAATCAAGCGTGTCCATGACGCCAGTCGGGGCCGTTATGGCGCTCGCAAGGTCTGGCATGTCCTGCGCCGTGAGGGGCGTGACATCGCCCGCTGCACGGTGGAACGGCTGATGCGAACCATGGGATTGCAGGGCGTTGTCCGGGGCAAGAAGGTCATCACCACCAATCCCGATGCGGCCCAACCGTGCCCGGACGACAAGGTGAACCGGGCCTTCGTGGCTCAGATGCCCAACCAGCTCTGGGTTTCGGATTTCACCTATGTCTCAAGCTGGCAGGGCATGGTCTACGTCGCCTTCGTGATCGACGTCTTTGCCCGAAAGATCGTCGGCTGGCGCGTGTCCACTTCGATGACCACCGGTTTCGTCCTCGACGCACTGAACCGGGCCATCTGCCAGCGGGCACCGTCGGAGGCGGACAAGCTTATCCATCACTCCGACCGCGGATCGCAATACTTGTCGATCAAATACACCGGGCGCTTGGCCGAGGCCGGCATCGACACCTCGGTCGGCAGCGTCGGGGATTCCTATGACAACGCCCTGGCCGAGAGCATCATCGGCCTGTTCAAGACTGAGGTGATCAACTTCCTCGGACCATGGAAATCAGTTGGCCAGGTCGAATGGGAAACCCTCAAATGGGTCGATTGGTACAACACCGACCGCCTGTACAGCGCCATCGGATATGGCACGCCGCAAGAAGCAGAGGAGAAATTCTACAAAACCTTGAACGCTGATGAAAAAGCAGCCTAACTATTGAACCAATCCCTCTCCGGTAAAACCGGGGCGGTTCA
>NZ_JBKQXN010000253.1:0-10458 GCF_046762905.1 Yoonia sp. R2-816
CAGCATCGGCCTGACTACTTGTCCAGGTGACCACATAGCCACCATTGACAAGCGCTGTGGAGCGGGCAAAGGCGCTTATCGTGTCCGTACCGAGATTATCGCTGACCCGCTGCTCCGCTTCCAGTCTGATGGTAAACTCGCTGTCATCATCCTCAAAGTGGAACGTGTTAACACCGCCCACCGTAGCGCTTCCTCCGAGAGCGGTCAGTTCAATAAGACCGTTGTTGGTTGCAATCGTGTAATAGTCCATTGTCCCGGACAACGTTGCGACACGCGATGTTTCGGTAATCAAGACACTTAAATTGACGATCGGGTCGTAAACGTCCCCGACATCAAGCGTGAAGGTCTCACTGGTTGAAAGATCACCCGTATCCGTGGCTGTGACAGTGACAACAACCTGGGGTTCGCTTTCGTAATCCAGGCTGACATCGTCCTTCAATTTTAAGGTGCTATCCAAAACCTCGAAGCGGTCATCATCAACACTATAGGTGAACGTATCGCCAACATCTGGATCGCTGACCGAGAGCGTGCCAATCACTGCCCCTTCGTCACGCTCCTGGACCTCCGAACCCGTCAAGGCGATATCTTCAGGGGCATCATTGACAGGTGTAATCCCCAGCGTGAACGTGTCGAAGGCGTCGTATGTGCCATCCGAGGCCGTAACGGTGAGATCAAACATGCCGTTGAAGTCAGCAGGCGGTGTTCCGCTAAAGGTGCGGGTGGCGCCGTCAAAGGCGAGCCAGTCCGGAAGGTCCGATCCATCATCCTGCGTGGCGGTCAATGTCAACTCATCACTGTCAACGTCCGCAAAGGTATCTTCAGGTAGAGTGAGAAGAACCGGCATATCTTCGTCTGAGGCATGATCCGCAATTGAATTGTTAACTTCCGGCGCATCCTCCTTGGACCAAAGATCGAGAATTGCAGTCCCCGGCGTTTCGCTTTCGCCATCGGAGACCACAAAGGACATCTCGAAATCATCACCGTTCAAATCGAGCACCGGGGTAAACAACCATTGTCCGTCAGCGACCAATTCGATCGTTCCGACAGAGGCATTAACGGACACCGAAGTGACCGACAGAGAGTCTCCATCTGCATCGGACGCATGGGCCAGCAACTCAGCTTCGGTAATCGTCCGGGCACTGTCCTCATCAATCCCGCCCAGATCAACGGAACCGCTGACCACTGGCGCATCGTTGACCGCCACAATCTCCAGCGTGAACGTGTCAGAGATGTCGGATGTGCCGTCCGAAGCTGTGACCATGAGATCGAACGTGCCATTGAAGTCCGCGGGTGGTGTGCCGCTGAAGGTGCGGGTGGTGCCGTCAAAGGCCAGCCAGTCCGGAAGGTTGGAACCATCACCCTGTGTGGCGGTCAATGTCAGCACATCGCCATCCGCGTCCACAAATGTATCGTCCGGCAGGGTCAGAAGGACCGGCATATCCTCATCCGAGGCATGATCCGCAAGTGAGTTGTTGACTTCCGGTGCATCCTCTTTGGACCAAAGATCGAGGATTGCAGTCCCAGGCGTTTCGCTTTCGCCATCGGAGACCACAAAGGAAACCTCGAAATCATCGCCGTTCAAATCGGGCAACGGCGTAAACAGCCATTGCCCATCAGAAACCAGCTCCACCACTCCGACAGATGCACCAACGGACACCGAAGTGACCGACAGAGCGTCCCCTTCCGCATCAGACGCATGAGCCAGCAATTCGGCTTCGGTAATCGTCCGACTGTTATCCTCATCGATCCCGCCCAGATCGACGGAACCAATAACCACAGGCGCATCATTAACCGCCACAATCTCCAACGTGAATGTGTCGGAAACGTCAGACGTGCCATCCGAGGCAGTGACCGTGAGATCGAACGTGCCGCTATACTCCGCAGGCGGTGTTCCACTGAAGGTACGAGTGGCGCCGTCAAAGGTCAGCCAGTCCGGAAGGTTCGATCCATCACTCTGTGTGGCGGTCAATGTCAACGCATCCCCGTCAACGTCCACAAAGGTATCGTCCGGCAGGGTCAGAAGAACCGGCACATCTTCATCCGAGGCATGATCTGCAAGCGCATTGTAGAGTTCAGGTGCATCCTCCGTGGCACGCAAATCAAGAAATGCAGAGCCTTCACTCTCATCCTCACCATCAGAGACCACAAAGGAAATCTCGAAATCTTCACCGTTCAAATCGGGCAATGGCGTAAACAGCCATTGTCCATCGGCAACCAGTTCGATCGTTCCGACAGAGGCGTCAACGGACACTAAGGTGACCGACATAGGGTCCCCATCTGCATCAGACGCATGAGCCAGCAATTCGGCTTCGGTAATCGTCCGGACGTTATCCTCATCAATATCGCCCAAGTCGACCGGTCCAGAGAATGTGGGGGCTTCGTTTCCAGGGATCAAATTCAACGTTGTCTGCGCAGTCGTTTCTTTGAAGCCATCAAAAACTTCATAGGTGAGGATCACGTCTCCCTCAAAGTCCGGATCTGTCAAAAGAACATATTGGCTGCTTCCGACACTTTGAATTTTCCCATGATCTGAACTCATGGAAACGATCTGGCGGTGACTTCCTTCATCCGAGTACACGATATCAAGCAGGTCGTCGGCATTGATGGAGTATGTATCGCGTTCTGTTTCCTCAAGTACTTCCAGCTGGCTGGTTGAAGCAGGTACAGTTTCATCTGCAAACGAGAAATTCGCATAGCTGAGATCATCAATCTCAAGACCTGAGAATATCAACTTCTGACCATTTTCAAGATCAAGGACCACATCATCGCCCTGTTGTGACAGCCTGGCGCTGATATCGGTGAAACCGGAAATGATGTTCGAGAACGCCGAGAGGTCCACGGTTTCTCCCGGATTCCAGTACTCGAAGTCCGTAACGATGTCCGTGGTATTTGAATGGACAAGGATTATGAAACGGTCTGCTCCATCGCCCCCTGTCAGGTTGTCGTTTCCGCCATTCCCTTCGAGGGTATCATCTCCGCCAGATCCATCGATCGTATCGGCTCCGGATCCTCCAACCAAGGCTTCATCCTCGTGGGTTCCGGTATACTCGCCATCATAAAAATCGAAGGAACTTGAATCTATCGAACGTCGCAGCATCGTGGCATGAAAGTTTCCATTGGAAACTGAGATATTCAGAACATGATCACCTTCGACATAGTTTTTTAGAGTGAGCGTCTGCCCTGCGCCAAGGTCAACAACCGTGTCGTCCCCTGAAGTGGTGATGCCCATGTCACTGAACGAGCGGATATCAGGAAAATCGGTCAAGTCTATCTTGGCATTCTCAAGTTCCGTAATGCCGGTTTGATTGCTTTCGTCGAATACTACTTGGAGGTTGTTTGGCGAGAACGCTTCAACATGCGTTGTGATGTTTTCACTTCTGAACGAGTAAATCGCATCCTTAATCCCCACACCGCGTGTAATCTTAATGTAGTCAAATGCGTAAGTGTTCGAGACAATGGTGTCGTTGCCTTCGCCTGTTTGAAAATAGTCCCCAGCAACAACATCCTCTTCAGCGATGGTATTCGGCATACCAGTATGTACATCGTCGTCGTCCGTTCCGATGAATACGTCAAACCCGGAGGTTCCAACAGTTTGTGTCGTAATCAATCCGGGAGCTTGGCCATTTGTGAACACAAAATCATTGAAACCAAGGCCTTGATACTGTCCGGTAAACTCAATGATGACATTCTGATCGTCAGGAAGCCGGAGTACAACATGGCTCCAATCAACTTGTTTCACGATTTCCAGAAGGCCTCCCGCAAAATCAAATGCGGACAAGTCTATCTTCTCGTCAGTGTTGTCAAATTCGTAATCCCGGATTGTCGTAGTCGAACCAGGATTGACCTCGATGACAAACCTGTCATCACCAGAGCCACCCAACAGCGTATTGTCCCCACCGCGTCCATTCAGGACGTCATCACCTTCATGACCTGAAAGTAGATTGTCATGACTGTCTCCACTTAAGACATCGTCAAATCTGGAGCCATTAACTCCTTCGATGGACACGAATGTATCGCCCGATGCGGTACCCCCGCTGGCCGTTCCTGCAGCAAGGTCAACAGCGATGGCCTCATGAGAGAGAGAGTAACCGACAATATCCGTATCGGCTCCCCCGTCAAGCATGTCAGCTCCTTTACCCCCTACCAGTGCATCGTTCCCTGTGCCACCGAACAACTGATCGTCCCCATGTGAGCCATACAGGATATCATCGCTGCCCAGCCCTTCCAGTACGTCAGCACCCAGGGAGCCGCTCACCGAATTGGCCAAATCACTGCCGCGTTTGATCTGATCATTGCCTGCCAAAGGACTATCAACAACAATTTGGTCAACATTGTCTGGCAACACAAACTGATCGATCGTTAGTTCATCGGGCAATGCGTTCTTCACAAGCACCCTCCGACCACCATCAAGCGTGATCAGAGTGTCTGTCTGTCCATATTGCTGCAGAAGAACCTGATCGATCATCTGATGGCTCAGGTCGATTCTTTCATTGGGATCGGACAGGTCAAAATCGTGGATTGTCGCAATCTGATCCCTGATCTCGACAAGAATTTTCTTAGATTCGACATTATCCTTGGGTTGACTGTCATCCGAAGTGGTCTCACCGCGGCTCACCATGAAAAACGTGTCCGAACCGGTTCCGCCAAAAAGCTCGTCTTCACCGGAAGAACTAATCAGGGTGTCATTCCCGCCACCGCCAATCACGACATCTAATCCACCAAGGCTTGCGATGACGTTGTCACCATCGTCCCCGATCAGCACGTCGTTGTTTTTACTTCCTCTAATGTTCTCAATACCAACGTATACATCATCCACGGCGGCACCAGAAAAACCACGGCCCCGGGAAAGATCCACGACAACGCCTTCTTCATTAAAAGGGTGGTTATAGGCAATCGTATCTATCCCTGTGCCGCCATTAAACGTTTCAGCCCCGTCATAGCCGACAAAAAGATCATCTCCTCCTTGGCCAAACAGCACGTCGTCACCATCCGCCCCGAACAGGTGGTCATTGCCATCACCACCATAGATCAAGTCGTCGCCGCGTTCGCCGTTAATCAGGTTGGCATGCCCGTTGCCAATCAAGACGTCGGCAAACTGTGAACCATTGACGCCTTCGATGCTCGTGAATGTATCCCCTTCGGCATGGGCTCCAGCGGCTGCTCCAGCCGCTAGATTAACGTACACCGCACCATCAGAGTCATTGTAGTCAAGCTGGTCCGTGCCCTCTCCGCCATCAATCGTATCGGCCCCATCGCCTCCACTGATGTTGTCATTGCCCGCACCACCAAAGAGCTGATCCTCACCCTCCTCTCCGCGCAAAATGTCGCGGTCGGCGCCGCCATCAAGCACATCGTTTCCGGAACCGCCTTCAAGGCGATCATTGTCGCCTCCCCCTTCAAGGCGATCATCACCATCGCCGCCGCTCAGGAAGTCATGCCCATTGTTTCCGAGCAGAGTATCGTCGCCATCTTCTCCAAAGATGAATTCGCCACCACCACCACCGGAGATCACATCCGCCTGATCCGTCCCAACACGAGTGGCTATGCTCAGGATTTCTGCTTCCCCATCGGAGCCCGTATAAATAACGCCGTCATCCGCTGTGATTGTTTTCTCGCCGACGAATAACTCCTCGCCAGCCAGTTGCGACAAGGTTGTATTGATGGTTGCAGTATCTGTATTCAACTCATCGGCGTTCAAAATGAGAATATCGGCCAGTTGCAGCCAGAAGGTTCGCGCCTGCTCTTCTGTCAGCCCAGCACTGTAAGATGTTGCCAGTTGGGTGATTACATCAAGGGTTGCGTTCAATAACAGTTGATCCGATGCAAACTCGTAGGTCGCGTCCGGAAAGATCTCTTTCAGCGGCCCCTGCACCAGGAAACGTTGGGTCATGACCCCGTGAATCATTGAAAAGGCTTTTTGAATGCCCAGCGAGGCGTTTACGCCAACATCCGGCGTTGCGCCACGCTGTAGCCATGTCACACCGCCAAATTCTTCCAGGAAATCGACCTTGCGTGCGTCTATGTTGCTGCCAAGCCCTTCAGATCGCGCGTCGGGATCATTGTCGAAAACACCCGCCCATTGGAGCAGAATATCCTCCACAAGACCCGGTGCTTCATTGAGATACTCAACCGGCATTGTCGCAAGCGTCGTCATCATCAGGCTGAGAACCGGGTCATCGCTCAATGCGAGATGCATCGAAGCCAGGGAACCGTATCCCCGCGATTGCGGAAGAAGCAGAGCCTCAAGTTTGATTTCCACCTGGCTGCCAAAAACCTGGGATTCAGCACCCTTGTACCAAGTATTGATATTGTCGTTCAGATAATGGGCATCAACAACCTCGAACGTCTCTCCACCGGCCTTCTGGTAGGTCGAAGATGACGAAACGTAGTTCTCATTCACGTAGTAGTCTTCTTCAGACTCATCGAGCGAGATTGAAACAATGTCGTGATCGGTCAGGGAGCTAAGTTCCTCAGCCTGACTTATCCCATCCATATTGAGGTCACGCCAAACGAGAAACTCGTCGAAGTCGTCGTCATTTACGTCGATCACGCCGTCCAGATTCGTATCATGCAGGCGCAGCTTGTCGAAGGCTGGCATCTGGTCATCACCATAAAGCTCGGTGATGTCATCAATTGTGCCATTGCCGTTCCAGTCCATCGCCAACTGACCGTCATCCGGGCCAACCCAACCCACACGTTCGGCAAACCCGTCCGCATCGATGTCAAAGTAAACGTTTTCGTCATATGTATGGGTCAACTCGACTCCATCACCATCCAGGTCAAGCACAAGCGGGCTGACATGGTTCATCAATCCACCGAAAAACTCGAATGGGAGCGTGAGTAAATCGCTCACCGGGCTTAGGATGGTGTTTGTCAACAACGTGGACGGGAAATACGCGTCGATGGCGTCAAAAACCACCGTCGTCTGATTGGTCAGGTAGGTATAGGTCTCATTTGCAAATTCGAACGTGAAATCATTCAGGTAATCGTTCGCGTCTTGCCACACGTTGCTTACAAAACTGCTTTCTAACCCGAGATTGGTGAGGCCAGTTGAAATTGTCGAAATCGGAGCTGAGATAAAATTATATGCGCTATTCAAATGCCCGAGCGTGTCGTCAAAATAGCTAAAGTTGTCCCAAATAAAGCCGTCGTCCGCAGAGTAAACTGGGCCTGCCAGACTCTCGTCATCATACGTCGTGTTAAAAACCGCATCTAAAAATCCGCCAAACGTGTTTTCAAGTTGAACCTGTTGCTCATCCGTCAACGTTGGACCTTGCCATACAGCATCTTGTTCATTATTTTTTGCGATGCGCGCGTCTCGCCAAGCATTCAACTCTGCCGTTTTTTCGGCGCTTGGAAACTCGTAGATGCCCTCTTTATGGCTAATCGGATTTACCCACCCGTTAGGCGCTTCAGCTGTACCATAGAGCCAACCATCGATACTGTCCGGATCAAGACGCCCACCAGCGAGGGGCATGAAAAACTCCGGGTATTGATCAAATAAGTAACCACCTAAGGGACCCCCTCCCAGCGATCCTGCTATACCCCCAAGCAAACCTGCGCCCGCAGATACCCAAGGTCCCAGCTCCAGAGTACTAAACGCAGCTGCACCGCCAAGTGTGATCCCTCCGGCAGTTTCGAAAAGATACCCGGTCCAGAGCCGCGCTGCCCCCTCTACATCTCCTGCTTCAATCAGGCTGTTTGCACTCACTTCGGTCGAAGCATAGGCGATGATATCACCAAATGGCCCAAGCTGCCGTGCGCCTTCCATGACAACACCGAGGACTCCGATTTTAAGAAGTGGGAAATCTCCATAAGAACCGGAAGACGGTGCATTGTAACCATCGATATCTGCCTGGGAAAAAACATCCGTGCGAATGGAGATATCTTCTCCTTCGGGCAGTACACTTTCAACAAATTCGGAATATGTGCTTTTTTTGATCGTACCATCCAAAAGGCCTTTGTTAATTAGTCCAATGGATGCTTCGGTAGATACCGCCTTGACAGCGGCAAACGCATCATCCAGCGGCAATTGGGAAAGCGTGGCTCGATCAATGCCATTGATTGTTTTGATATTGGAGTTGCCAAGCGCCTCTTCCAACTCGATTGTTCCGAAAATTCGTTCTGGCACTGCGTTTTGAAGAACCGCAACAATGTCACCCGATATGTTTCCAGCATAGCGCGCCGAAGCAATCCCCCAAGGGCTGTCAGGCGTAGCTGCGTTTACTGCGTCTCTGAAACCGGGACTCAGTGCATCGGCACGGTTAATGGCAGTTATAACCCTAGAGTCCTGTAGAAACTTTCCGGCATCTGTATCGGCAATCGAAACGATTCGCGCAGATCCTGAGGCTTCTTCGGAGTCTAGCGATAGGTTTGCAACAAAATCACCGGCGGTGTCGCCTACAGAAGAATTAAGCGGTGTTTCTCCCGATGAAAAAGTTGCCGTCGCACCATCAGGAATTGAAGCATCTAAGCTATGGACGGCATCTCTCAAAAAGTCGAGGGTTATGTTGCCGCCTAACGCTTCTGCTTCGGCGAGTAGTGCATCCAATTCACTCATTGCTCCACTCCCTCGATCAAATCCCCGTTGGCCAATTTTTCCTTGATCTTTTTAGAAAAACTGACATCTGCGCTCTGTGGTTCACCAAGGCGCATTCCTAGTACCTCTCCGCTGTATCTGGATAGCGCGTCTATTATGAAGGAAATCGCAAAGTCCTGTTCTTCACGGGAGCGGAACTTCTGAGCGTTGCTTAATGCAATTTTTGTCCGCTCGGCTTTTCCTGGATTGCGGAAGAGCACACCAATCCCGCCGATCTCCCAGAAATATGATCCATCATCGCGTCGCGTAGCAATATGGTCGTTAAAAAACCCGTTCTCCTTCATAGTCTTTGAAAAAGATATTGTGCGCCCACGGATATGCAGGAAAAAGGCCGACCGGTGTGTTTGGATAAACGCATCCCTATAATGATAGATGTAAATGTTAGGGTCGTCCGTCAGAAAGCAGCTCTCATCAATATCAAACCAAAAGCGGAGGCCGCCCTGAGTTTTAAAAATTTCTTCCTTGCCTGACTTTCCATAAGGACCGGGACTGTGTTTGTCGGCTTCGGTGAAGTGCTTCGTTCCATCTGCATCAATGATCATCGCACAAGTATCCTAATTCTATTTTCTTTTTTGTTTGGTCGCTCAAACCTAAGCAAATGGATGACAGCATTATCAGCGGTCATCGATTAAGTGGCGGGTGGCTCTGTCATAACGCGCACTGGATGTATGTCCTATATTTCTTATTTTACTGCCGATATGGGGGTTACGAGGAAAACCCCGCGCCCGCCGACAAGGCATAAACCAAAGCTCATCACTTTGCCTGCAGGATCAGAGGCGATGAGATGGTGACCACTCGTGATGCTAGCAATCAAAGACTGAGTTCATTGCTGGCAATGGCAATCACTGACCCAACCTTCGGGCAGACTTTTGTTGAGATACAAACACATCTGGAGCTTCCTGAATTGACGCCTATGCAAAGCGTTGTTTCTGGATAGGGCCGGGTTAGCGCGTTGGGAAATACTGTGTTTCTATATTTAGATAGCTATCATCTATGATGGGGTCCTAGGGTCAGGCTTCATTGCCAGTAGATGTCGGTTGCGGCGATCGACTATCGGCGACGGACATCAGTTCCGAAACGGCCGGGAATTTGCTGCCTGGTTGGGCCTGACGCCCGCAAACAAATCCAGCGGCGGCAATGAGAAGCTCGGTCGAATTACAAAGATGGGTGATCAATATCTACGGTCATTGCTCGTCGTTGGTATGACATCACTGGTCCGACGAACACGGTCACACCCTGAACGCGCCAGTAAGTGGTTGGCGTCATTGCTGGAGCGAAAGTCCGCCCCTGTCGCGACTGTCGCCATGGCCAACAAGACAGCCCGGATCGTCTGGGCGGTGCTCACCCGTAACGAGCCTTACAGCCTACGCGCTGCGGCCTGTGGGCAACAGGCGTTGGTTGAGCGAGGCGATGTAGATATATTCTATTCAGACCATCCCGCATAGTTGTCGTTCGTTGACAACGCAGCTTCCCACGCTCTGGGCTGGCTGCCGACATCTGACGACTTTACTCGGATGACTGGGGCCAGCCGATACTGTTGAAAAACTTGCCGAATGGAGCCCCTTCTGAAAATTCATTGAGGGGGTCGGCCTCAGACCTGTCTTAGTAATGTCTGAGGCTCTCAGAGGCCCCACCGGGCGCTTGGTTTCGAATGGGCGGTCACAATGGATTCTGGCAGAAAACTGTAGCTGTCAAATTTTCGAGTTTTTCAACAGAATCAGCCCGAACCGGCCATTCGATCTCCGGGCAGGATTGGCTGGTCAGCGGGACCAAGGGGACATTCGTTGCAACTTCGTCTATGGCTGCTTAGGGTCACGCTTGTAGGAATAGCAGGTACCATTTGTGAGACACGCCTCTAG
>NZ_JBKQXN010000254.1:0-203 GCF_046762905.1 Yoonia sp. R2-816
ATGTACCGCTTCATCTCCTCGCGACCACAGGTCATCGAGAAAAAGAAGCGCAGGGCGGTAATGCGCGCGTTGTAGACCGAGGGCGTGACCCCGGCATCCGTCATGTGAAGCTGATACGAACGCAGGTCTTCCGTCGTGGCAGTATCGGGCGAGCGCCCCAGAAACCCGGCGAAATGCTTCACCGCCCGGATGTGCGCTTGTTG
>NZ_JBKQXN010000255.1:0-1477 GCF_046762905.1 Yoonia sp. R2-816
GGGTGCGGCGCTGCCGGACTGGCTGATGTTTGATGCGGCTTCGGGGAGTTTCTCGGGCACACCGCCGCAGGGCTTCAATGGTACATTGAGTGTCACGGTGACGGCCAGCGATGGGTCTCTTTCAGCAAGCGATGCCTTTGCGCTTGATATCACATCTGTCAACGGCGCACCTGTCGCAGCTGATGATGTTGCTCAAAGCCCCGCTCCGATCACAGAAGATGTTATGATCTTGATTGATACCGCCACGCTTCTTGCCAACGACAGCGATGTTGACGGGGATACGCTCACGGTGACAGCGATTTCTGCCACGAGTACACATGGGGCGGCCGTGACGCTGAACACCGACGGAACCATCAACTACGATCCAACCGGCGCGGACGCTGTTCAGGCTTTGGCGGATGGCCAGTCACTGACGGATACCTTCACCTATACCGTCAGTGACGGCAATGGTGGTGAGAGCACCGCAACCGTTTCAGTCGTTGTTCATGGACGAGACGAAGCGCCGATGATCGTCGGCACCGCCGGCGATGACTATCTGGACGGCAGCACCGGAAACGACCAGATCATCGGCGATGCTGGCGATGACCGTCTGTACGGCGATGCTGGCGATGACAATCTGTACGGCGGGGATGGCGATGACGATCTGTGGGGCGATTTTGGTGATGACACTCTGTACGGCGGGGATGGCGATGACTGGCTGAGTGGCGGTTATGGCGATGACAATCTGTACGGCGGTGACGGCCGGGACTATCTGAGTGCCGGTGCTCACGATGACAATCTGTACGGCGGGGATGGCAATGACGATCTGTGGGGCGATTTTGGTGATGACACTCTGTACGGCGGGGATGGCGATGACTATCTGTACGGCGATTTTGGTGATGACACTCTGTACGGCGGGGATGGCGATGACGATCTGTGGGGCGGGGATGGCCGGGATTATCTGAGGGGCGGCGAAGGCGATGACTGGCTGAGTGGCGGTGATGGCGATGACCTTCTGTACGGCGGTGACGGCCGGGACTATCTGAGTGGCGGTTATGGCGATGACAATCTGAGTGGCGGGGATGGCGATGACACCCTGTGGGGCGGTTCCGGAAGTGACAAGTTTGTCTTTAGAGACAGTTTTGGAAACGACACAATAAGAGACTTCGAAGATGACATTGACCTTATCAGAGTGGGTACCTCCGGTGTATCCTACTCAGATTTGACCATCACAACGAACGGTTCGAACACGGAAATCTCTGTATCCGGGCACGGTTCGATTACTATCAGCAACTTTAACGCGGCAAACCTGACAGAAGACGACTTCCTCTTCGGGTAGGGTGGCTCCTCTCAAAAGCAGACTCAAGTAGGCCAGCACAGCTTCGAGAATGCGCGCAACCTCCTCGACGCTCAGCACAACGGGGATCTTCTTGGCCGCCCGCTGATAGCCCATATGCCGCTTCATCTCTAGGCGCGGGCACGTCGTCTGCGTCTTCGG
>NZ_JBKQXN010000256.1:0-2500 GCF_046762905.1 Yoonia sp. R2-816
TGTCAACGGCGGCGTAATATCCGGCCATTGGGGCGGAGCAAAAGTCGTCCAGTTTGTGCCGCGCCTTGGGGCGTGATGCCCTCAAGTAGCAAGCACGTTCCAAGGCGCGTTGGCCGTCAGGTCAACCTGATGGTGTGTTAGGTTTTGGTACGTTTTGATTTGCTCTGATTGAGCCTGTAGCTTTCACCATTCATCTCGAGAATGTTCACGTGATGGGTGAGCCGGTCCAGCAAAGCACCTGTCAGGCGTTCCGTGCCAAAGGTTTCTGTCCACTCTTCGAACGGCAAGTTGCTGGTGATGAGTGTTGATCCGCGCTCATAGCGTTGCGAGATCAGTTCGAACAGCAGTTCAGCGCCTGTTTTACTGAGCGGCACAAAGCCCAGTTCATCGATGATCAAGAGGCTGACTTTGGCGAGCTGGCGCTGTAATCGTAGCAGCCGTTTCTCGTCACGCGCCTCCATCAACTCATTCACCAGTGAGGCCGCCGTGACGAAGGCGACAGGCATGCCTTTTTGGCAGGCGGCCAGACCCAGCCCGAGGGCGACGTGGGTCTTTCCAGTACCTGATGGGCCGAGCGCGATGACATTCTCCCGCCGCTCAATCCAGTCGCACCGCGCCAGATCCAAGACCATCATCTTGTTCAGTGACGGGATCGCCTTGAAGTCGAAGCTGTCCAAGCTTTTGACGGCTGGGAACTTGGCGGACTTGATCCGGCGCTCGACCATGCGACGTTCGCGGTCGATCAGTTCCAACTCAGTCAGCCGGGCCAGATAGCGCACATGATCCACGCCCTGCGCGGCACAGATGCGCGCGAGCTTGTCGTGTTCGCGCAGGAAGGTCGGTAGGCGCAGGGTTTTGAGGTGGTTGGCCAAGAGCAGTTCTGGTGCGTCGGTCATCGCGCATCTCCGCAAAGCAGGCTCATATAGGATGCCGCAGATGTCGTGGCGACATTCGTTCTGGGTAGAAACGGATAGAGATCCAAATCCAACCGAGGCTGTCTGCGTTCAACGCGGCATAGCACAAGGTGTTTGATGGCATCAAAGCTGATGGCTCCCATCTGAAGCGCATCTTTGACTGCATTGTGCAGCACCTCCATCTCGAAGCGTTCCAGCAATCGGAGAACCTGCACATACTCGCGCTTCCCAGTCTTACCCCGCCGTGCTTCCAGCAGCCGTAGCAACGTGGAGAACGCATCAGGTAGGTCCCAATCTTGCAGCGGCGCGGCCTGATCAAAGGCCATGATTTTGTGTTCAATCAGTCGTAGATAATGCACAGGATCAAAGGTGATGTCGTCTTTGTCGTAAGACCGAACATGCTGCGCAATCACTTCAGCAGCGCAGCCGATAACAACACGGTCAACAAATCCCTTTATCCAGACCTCGCGGTGGCCGAAGGCCACCGGCACTGAGTAATCATTACCGCGATAGCGCACCACAGATGTCGACGTGACCTGACCACTGCGCAGGTCACAGGCCTCAAACGGTGCAGCAGGTAGGGTCTGCATAGCGCCCAGATCAGCCCGCAATCGTCCGCCGATGCTGACCTTATGGCCGCGCAGGATGTCTACTTGTCGCTTGCAGCACTGCTCTTCGAGATAATCGTTAAACGCATCCCAACTCGCAAAGCGGGGCATTGGTACCATGAAGTTACGACGAGAATAGCCGACGAGACCTTCTACTTTACCTTTGTCGTTCCCCTTTCCAGGCCGACCATACCGATCCCGGATCACATAGTGCGACAGCATCGCGCTGAACCGCTGTGTTCTCTGACGTTCACCATTCGGCATGATCTTTGCGACCAAGCAACGGTCATTGTCGTAGAGGATCGACTGCGGCACCGCGCCAAAGAACGTAAACGCATGAACATGCCCGTCCAACCAAGCCTCAGTGTTCGCGGCTGGATAGGCACGGACGTAACAAGCATCACTATGCGGCAGATCCAGCGCAAAGAAATACGCTTTCTGTTCAACACCACCAATGACAACCAGCGCTTCACCAAAGTCAGCCTGCGCATGTCCGGGCGGATGGCTTAACGGCACGAACATCTCACGAGAGCCACGCTTTTTGCTGCGCACATAATCTTTGACGATGGTGTAACCGCCATCGAACCCGCATTCATCACGGAGCCGCTCAAAAATGCGCTTGGCAGTGTGCCGCTGTTTGCGAGGGCGGTCTTTGTCTTCAACCAACCATTGATCAATCTGATCAACATAAGCATCCAACTTCGGGCGTTTGATCGCAGCCGTCCGCCTATACCCAGGAGGCTCAGAATACGCCAACATCTTTGCAACGCTGTCTCGGCTGATCCCAAAATCCCGAGCTATCTGCCGCCCGCTCAACCCATCATGAAAATGGGCGCGCCGCACCTTCAAATATAATTCCACGGTGAATATCCCCAAGCCCTCCCATCAAGTGAAAGGGCCAAAGTGGCCGACTTTTAAGCCGCCCGCGACAACACAACGCCGCCGCTACCGTGGCCGAGTATTGCTCCGCCGATTACA
>NZ_JBKQXN010000257.1:0-201 GCF_046762905.1 Yoonia sp. R2-816
CGCATGGATGAGGAAAAACAGTGTGTTCTGGTGTTGATCGGCGCAGACGAGTGGGGCCGGAAGGAGATTATCGGCCTCGCCGATGGCTATCGCGAAAGTACCCAAAGTTGGCGTGAGCTGCTTCTCGATCTCCAGCGGCGCGGGCTTACCCATGCGCCTGATCTTGCCATTGGAGACGGAGCCTTGGGCTTCTGGCATGCG
>NZ_JBKQXN010000258.1:0-204 GCF_046762905.1 Yoonia sp. R2-816
GGCGCGGTGCCGGTGAAGGTGCCGCGCGTGCGAGACCGGAGTAGCGACGTAGAGAAAATCCGCTTCGCGTCATCCATTCTGCCGCCCTATCTGCGCAAGGCCAAGTCCATCGAAGAGCTGTTGCCCTGGTTGTACCTCAAAGGCATTTCCACGGGCGATTTCCACGAAGCGCTGGCCGCTTTGCTGGGGCCCAACGCGGCGGGT
>NZ_JBKQXN010000259.1:0-427 GCF_046762905.1 Yoonia sp. R2-816
GAATGCGTCTGAGGTTTTTGACTGCTATGTGTAGCGACCTGGCCCAACTGGACGAAACCTGCAGATAATAAAGATGGCCATGCCCACTTCTTCCCGGGCATGGCCGTTTTCTGTTTTGAGGTGGCTTTGTGGTCTGTTTCGCCTATGCTTTTTAGGTCAGCATTACTGACTTATTTAACATAATAGAAATTACGCGCCTCAATCGTGTGTAGTCGGGTGGATTCACAAACGAAGTACAAATTCTGTACAAATACAGAGAGTTGCATGGAGTATGAAGAATGGGAAGCCACTACTGTCACCTGAAGCTGGATGAACGCCGCAAACTTGCAAATTGGCTTGAAGCCAAAATGCCCTCCATTCTTAGAGTTTCATCACGTACAGGATGTCAAAAGATCCGCCGGATATGCCGTCGACAATATACTGGCCG
>NZ_JBKQXN010000260.1:0-788 GCF_046762905.1 Yoonia sp. R2-816
GTTTGGGCTGGCACTAGTCAACCGACCAAAACTGTCAGATGACGGCAGAGAGCCCAGACTCACCGATGCTGCGCCTTGAACAAATGTCCGCTTCTCGGAGCTGCGGCTACAGACGCGCCAAAATCAAGGACAGTTTTGCAAGGGTTTGTTGCATATAGAAAATGTGTGTGGATGAACGAACTTTACGCGGATCAGGCGGTCAGATTTTTTCATGGCATCTGCAAACCCGATATCTTATCTGGGTTGCATGGACGCCTCCGAACTACTTGTTTTCGCGATTTGCCTTTTGACCCTGAGTTTTCTTGCTGGTGTTATGGACGCAACCAAGGGCGTCGGTCTGAAGAAGAGACTTTTGTGTTGGGGCGCGTGGGCCTTGCTGGCCGCAGTACCAATCTTTTTTCTAATGCAAGTTTTGCCCGATGGGGCAACAACCGTAGCGATCTACAGTTCGTCTGATCGAGAAAATTCACTTGTCGGCCCCATTGGCGCCGCAGTATTTCTTGCTTTTGTTGTTGCTGTTGGGTGGCTTGGGAGACAGCTGGGAAAAGTAGTCAAGGTCAGAATAACTGGCAATGACATGACTTAATACTCAGTCGCCAAGCTGGGCTTGCTACAGTCTTTTGCCGCATTGCAAGATGTGCCAAAATCTAGAGGCGTGTCTCACAAATGGTACCTGCTATTCCTACAAGCGTGACCCTAAGCAGCCATAGACGAAGTTGCAACGAATGTCCCCTTGGTCCCGCTGACCAGCCAATCCTGCCCGGAGATCGAATGGCCGGTTCGGGCTG
>NZ_JBKQXN010000261.1:0-244 GCF_046762905.1 Yoonia sp. R2-816
GCGCCGCTGGAGATCGAGAAGCAGCTCACGCCAACTTTGGGTACTTTCGCGATAGCCATCGGCGAGGCCGATAATCTCCTTCCGGCCCCACTCGTCTGCGCCGATCAACACCAGAACACACTGTTTTTCCTCATCCATGCGTGGTCGGAAATAGACCCCATCCGCCCAGATGTAGACAAACCTCCGCGTGCTGAGATCGCGACGTTGCCAGCGGTCATACTCATCCCACCAGTCGGCCTTGAGC
>NZ_JBKQXN010000262.1:0-5345 GCF_046762905.1 Yoonia sp. R2-816
TGTCTCGTCATGCAACGTCCAAGCTGGAAGGGTCCGACTTACTCAACATTCATACCTTTGGGTTTCGTGGAGAGGCTTTACCGGCTCTTGGAGCTGTGGGGCGGCTGACAATCACAAGTCGTGTGGCTGATGAAGAGGCAGCTTCGATCCGTGTTTCTGGTGGAGATATGGAAGCTGTGAAACCCGCAGCCCTAAGCGCTGGCACAGTTGTGGAACTCCGTGATCTGTTCTTTGCAACACCGGCTCGCTTGAAGTTCATGCGCACTGATCGTGCGGAAGGACAAGCGATTTCAGATGTTGTTAAGCGGCTTTCCATGGCCGAGCCCTCAGTGACGTTTGTCTTACGAGATGTATCTGGTGGAGGCGAAGGACGTGTTGTCTTCCGGGCAGATCGTGAGAGCGGTGAGTTGTTTGATGCATTGCACGCAAGGCTCGCAAAGGTTTTAGGCCGTGACTTTGCGGACAACGCATTGCGGATCGATGGGACACGGGATGGACTTCGGCTTTACGGATATGCGGCCCTCCCAACCTATTCGCGGGGCGCTGCGGTGTCGCAATTCCTTTACGTCAACGGCCGTCCAGTACGTGACAAGTTGCTCATCGGGGCGCTTCGGGCCGCCTATTCCGATTTTCTCAGTCGCGACCGCCACCCCGCTGCGGTGCTGTTCATAGATTGCGAGCCCACCCTGGTGGATGTAAATGTACATCCTGCGAAATCCGAGGTCCGGTTCCGCGACCCAGGTGTGGCCCGCGGGTTGATCGTCTCGGCTTTGAAGCATGCTCTGGCCGATGCTGGGCATAGGGCCTCGACGACTGTTTCTGATGCAACACTGGGTGCAATGAGACCGGAACCAATGAAGCCCGGCTCAGCCCGAGTTTATCAAATGGATCGGCCATCCAACGCGGCGCGGGGTGCGGCATATCAAGCTCAAACTCCTGCGTTCGAAGAGCTTGCCAATGATCTGAGCGGAAACACTCCGGAGCTCAGTGTTCCAGAGGGTTCTTCCTCATCTGAGCCGGCACCTACCCAGGAAGCAGAAACGCCTGCAGAAAGCCTTCCGCTTGGCGCAGCCCGCGGACAGGTGCATGAAAACTACATCATCGCGCAAACATCTGATGGCATGGTAATCGTAGATCAACATGCAGCACATGAAAGACTGGTCTACGAGAGACTTAAGCACCAGATGGCGAAAGACGGCATCGCTGCCCAAGCACTTTTGATTCCGGAAATCGTGGAGCTTCCAGAGGAAGATTGCTCTCGGCTGATGGAACTGGCCGAGGAGCTCAGTGGTATGGGATTGACCATCGAACCATTCGGGGGAAATGCCATTGCTGTGCGAGAGACACCCGCTATTCTGGGTGAAGTCGATGCACAGTCCTTGCTTCTCGACGTTTTGGACGAACTCTCAGATCAGGGCGAAAGCCAAATCGTAAAAGCTAAAATCGACGCCATCCTCAGCCGTGTTGCTTGTCACGGATCTATCCGGTCGGGTCGTTGGATGCGCGCAGAAGAAATGAACGCATTGCTACGTGAAATGGAGGCAACACCGCATTCCGGTCAGTGCAACCACGGACGACCAACCTATGTAGAACTGAAACTTGCCGACATTGAAAAGCTCTTCGGACGCACTTGAAGACCTCAACAGGTTCAATGCCTGTTCGGCTTCGACGGGCGCCCTTGTTGGATGTCGATTGTGCCTGCGGTAGACAAGCATGAGCATTTCGATTTTCCAGACACGACGAGATTACGCCATTACGTTGCTCGCGGTTTATCGATCTATCCCTCGGACCTTCTTCACCATCTCAGAGCGTGTGAAGTACATCGCCTTGCTCGCCATGATTGGCTTGGTGTCTCGAGTCAAAATAATCGCGCCATGTCGTGGAATTTCAGAGATTTGCCGCGCCGAAAGTAGGGGCATTTCTCTCAATTGTTCACTCCGCGTAGTTCCCGATTGAACCCTCATGATGCTGTCTGAAGTCGAGCTTTTTGAGTGACTAAGGGTTTCGACAACTTCGGTACTGGTACCGAGCATTCCGGAAAGGTCTTCTGCTCGGGTTTTCGACTGAACCCATCCCAAGACTTTCGCTTCCGTCCCATTCATCCAAGCTTCAGCGCCCTCCCTATCCCAAACGCCCTCTACCTCGCCCCAGGTTTGGTAGATCATCATAAGATGCAGGCCGTATCCTCGGCCTTCGTCGCGGATGAGAGGAAGAATGTCTAGTTTCCCGAGGCTTTTTGCCTCGTCGATAATGATCAGACGCCGCGCCAACGGTTTCTCAGGTGTGACACCTATTTGGGCTCCAATGAGAATGCTGCCAAGTAAGAGACGGATCAAGGGTTCAAACGTCTTAAGCGTCAATGTCGATACGTTGATGAAAATGTCTGTTTTTGGGTCGAGAGCGATCTTTGATTTATTGGACCCCTCAGGGCTGCTGACATATGCCGCCGTGTCTGGGTACTCCGCAAAGTTAAGCTTATTGGTAATTGGTCGAATGAAGCTGTCAAAGCCACGCTCATCGATTGCTTTGGCTCGTTCGAGGGCATTGACGACAAACGGAATATCCGCGTGAAGTGCCGCCACATCGGCAGCACGTTCTAGTACCTCTTTCATATCGCCAGATAAGAACTTCAAGATATCCGCCGGAATGCATTGGCTCTTGGATTTCATGAAGTGGTAGATAAGAGGTGTCAGGAGGTCGACGCTTCTCTCCCTGAAATACTCGTGTTCTGGCGACGCGGACCTGGGGACAAGTAAGTCCGCAATCGTTCTATAAGTCGACAGCTCATTTCCAATGAGTGGTTCCAACATTCGAAAAGGGTCCAAGCCATCGTCGCTTCCAATCTTGATCGGATTGAAGCCCATTGCACGGCGCGCAGCTTTCGTAAGTTCGTATATTTCCCCCTTCGGATCCACCACTATAACGGGGCCATTATACGTCAGAACATTCGGAATCACGATCCCGCTGCTCTTGTAACCACCTGTCTCGGACACGACGAGTACGTGCCCATTACCTGCTGCGGGGTCTATCGTCAGCAGATCGCCCTTGCCCTGCCTACCCCATGTTGACGGTTCCTTATGCTTAAAATTGGGCGTTTCCTTGATTGGATCGGTCAATTCACCAAGAACGATCCCGCCGGGTACAGACATGTTGCGCCGGATAGTGCTGCGGTCTTCCCAGGTAGCATTATGCAGGCCCTTAACGGGGCGCGACTTTTCCTTGGTCCCTAAGCGGTTGTGACCATCTCGGAGCCACTCATATGTTACCCGGACGCCGCAACAGCTTACGAAGAACGTCAGCGCGGCCATAATCAATACCAAACTGGATCCAGAATCGCTTTGCAAACGTTGGGGAGCGTTAAGCACGCCACGAAACGACAGCGCAATTTCACTGACCTGCCAATAACTTCCGTATAGTATGGCGAGGCTGCTAAACAATATCACAGGGCCACACGCGTGGAAGCGCCGATAATGCACTCTGAAGACAATCCAAAGTAAAGCGGGTGCACTCCACCAGGCAGCCGTCGTGGCGAGTTGTTTGATAACAACCGTGGCCTCACCGGTCACGGCAATGTGTGAGCGCCATACCGCTATGTGGTATGGGGTGTTTGACAAGAAAACTGCAATGAATGGCAAGGCACTGAAGATCCAAAATAGGAAAACCTGGATGCCACGACGCTGGCTCTGGCTTATGTTTTTATCAAACCACAGCGAGGTTGCTTTAACCGGTGTCCACCGATCCAGACCAGTAGCTCGTAGGCTAGATTCAACCAGAGTGTCATGGTCGCCTGATAGGGATTGCGCCTGCGCAAATAAAGCCACGCACAATCGTATCCCGAGCGCACCGAGCAGAAACCAGCCCGCGTACCAGGCTATGATCTTCAGCATAACGGGCGAGACTTGAAAGCCATTTGCCAAGGTGAGTGATGCTTTCAATTGCAATAGCAACGGACCTGTCAAAGTGGATGTTGAGTAGAAAAAGAAGAAGGCAATACCCACAAATATCGGCCCAAGCAGACTGGGCCTGATGGATCGCATGGTTACGCTACCCGTGATGGTTGCGATGAGAAGGGCCAACAAGAGTTGCCAGTTATAGACAACAAAATCATGTAACTGGATGTTACGCGCCAACATGTCTTCCATGCGTGCGCGCCCGACAAAATGGACCTGCACGATGGCTGTCAGAATGCAGGCAAACCCAAACCCAAAAGCTGTGAAGATGTTCTCACGTGTCATGGGGTGGCTCCTTGCCAGCATCATTCGTTTCGGAATCGCCGTTTCTGCCCAACCAATCCGCCATGATCTCTTTGTTGCGGGCTGCAACGTTGGCGTCCTTGTGCTGGGACAGAAACTTCTCAAGCTCACCTGCAACCCACTCAAACTCTTCTGGGCGGTGATTCATTTGCGCTATCAAAAAAGAACCCAGTAGAATCTTGCGCTGTGCGTCAAGGCGACGGGCGGCATCGCGCATTCGGGAATTGAGCTTTGTCATGCGGTCCTCGAGCTTTCTCAGTTGAGAATGTTTCGGTGTCATGGTGGCAAGGGTCTGCTTGAACATCTCGTCGATGTCCGCTGTCTTGATCGCCTGGCTAAAATAGCCGGCGCGTTTGGCGGCGGCGATCAGACGCGCTTCTTCACGGGTGCGGACGCGTTTGATCTCCTCCTCAAGTTCGTTCCGCGACATTGACGCCACCGTGGGTTTGTCATTGTTCATGCAGGTGTCCCCCCGACATGACGCGATCTTGGCGCTGCGATCGTTGGCATGACCACCTCATTTGCCCAAATCCAATGCGGGTAGTCTTCCTCCTGCAGAGCGGTCTGGATGTCGCGGATCGTCTCAACTAATGCGCCAGGTGGCGTCACAAACATCGCAATGGGGTTCTCGGTGTCGCTGAGCAGAACAGATGCGATGGTCGCGTCAGGCGGCAGGTTAAACCTTTGTTGCTTGATAAAGCGACGCTTCTGGCTGACCAGTGTTTCCAGAAGCTTGGCTTCCTTTACATGCTCGAAAGGCAGGAACTCGCGGGTCACAAGTATCATGCCGATAGTCTGCAAGGCTGGATATCCGGCCTTCGTCATTGTGAACGTGGCAATAGCAATCGGCATCGCGCCATCGACTATGCTTGCCAGGATCAACTGCTCTTCAAATACCCGGTTGAATCGCTTTGTCAGGTCAGCATCCGCGAAAAAACTGCAATCGGGGATATGCTTGAATGTGAATTTTGAGCCGTAAATGGAGGGTTGATGAGATTTGTACTCGGCAATGAGAATGCCGACAGAGGTGCCACCGGTACTCATGCGCGCGATCTGATCGAACTTGCGGGTACGTTCCTCGGTCAGTTGTGC
>NZ_JBKQXN010000263.1:0-318 GCF_046762905.1 Yoonia sp. R2-816
CAATGTGTTCTGGTGTTGATCGGCGCAGACGAGTGGGGCCGGAAGGAAATCATTGGCATCGCCGATGGCTATCGCGAAAGTACCCAAAGTTGGCGTGAGCTGCTTCTCGATCTCCAGCGGCGCGGGCTTACCCATGCGCCCGATCTTGCCATTGGAGACGGAGCCTTGGGCTTCTGGCATGCGCTGCGCGAGGTCTTTGGGGCCACAAAAGAACAGCGCTGCTGGTTCCACAAAACGGGCAATGTACTGAACGCGATGCCGAAGTCGGTTCAGGCCAAAGCCAAGGGCCACCTGCACGATATCTGGCAGGCTGAGACG
>NZ_JBKQXN010000264.1:0-325 GCF_046762905.1 Yoonia sp. R2-816
TGTCGCCGCCGGTATCTCCACCATGGTCGCCGCCGTGGTCCACGCCACCGCCAGTATCGCCACCGGTGTCACCGCCTGTATCACCACCAGTGTCACCGCCTGTCTCACCACCAGTGTCGCCACCGGTATCACCGCCAGTGACGCCGCCGGAATCTCCGCCATGGGCGCCGCCGGGGTCCCTGCCACCGCCAGTATCCCCCCCCGTGTCGCCACCGGTATCACCGCCCGTGTCGCCGCCGGTATCTCCGCCAGTGTCTCCACCGGTGTCCATACCGCCGCCGTCAACAACTTCGCCGTGGCTCAGGTTGTCGCCATCAATAACAGA
>NZ_JBKQXN010000265.1:0-8323 GCF_046762905.1 Yoonia sp. R2-816
CAACACCGACCGCCTGTACAGCGCCATCGGATATGGCACGCCGCAAGAAGCAGAGGAGAAATTCTACAAAACCTTGAACGCTGATGAAAAAGCAGCCTAACTATTGAACCAATCCCTCTCCGGTAAAACCGGGGCGGTTCATTACAGTCTGACACCCGGCCTCAGGCCGGCCATCGCTCATGGTTTGAATGGCAATCCGATCACGGTTTCTGGATTGGATAGCCTGACGCGATCGTCCCCAGCCGCTGTGACGCCCGATTTGGCCGTCAGCGGTTCGGGGTCGGGCGTAACCACCTTGCACTTTACCATGATTAGGACGGACGGCGCGGAAGAACCGCTGCCGATCACCAACGGTGGTTTGCGTCTGGCTGAGGCTGTCACAACGCCTCCGCCTGATGCCCATACCCATGCCCGCATTTATGCCGACCGCCTGACGGACAAGGCGGTGCCTTTTCCCGATCCTGTTCAAACACGTTGGCGATCACCCACATAGGAGTATCTTAGAATGACAAATGATAACTTGGTCCCCCAACCCGCTCTTCGCTCACGCAACGTCTTGGTTCGGGCTGGTCGCTTGACCAAGTTCAAGGGCCGGGTGGCAAGCATTGCGCCAGGCCTTTTGGTTGCGTCGACCGCAGCTGTGTTGTTCTCCGGCAGCATGGCCCATGCAGGTGAGTGTGGGACAGAAGCTAAAGGCCAAGGCAACAACAGCATACAAGATAGCATCACATGTGCCGCTGACGCTGACCCTAACACTAATGGGCGTCAAGCCTACGATAATGGCATCACCTATAGAGATTCAGATGGGCTCACTCTGATACTTGACGATGCTGACATCAAGGTGGGCGGCTCTGGGGTGAAAGTGGTGGGGGGGAATAGGGATAATTCGGGTGGAGGCAATATCTCTGTGCAACTGCTGAGCGGCGAAGTCATCACGAAAGATAAATTGGCTTGGGGGCTTTATGCGCAGATCCTCGACAAGGCGAGCCAAGCGACGGTGGCGGTGACGGCGGAAGTGGCTGAAGGGGGGTGATTGAGACGAGTGGTGCAGGTGCCCATGGGGTTTTAGCGGACACCAGTGGCGCTGGCGCTACGACGGCGAAACTGGATGGCGGCAAAGTCACCACCACCCACGTCAGCACCGCGAGCACTGAGTTTACTTACGGGCTTTGGGCGCAGATCAAGAATGAGATGAGCGAAGCCACGGCGATGGCGGTAGTGACCAACGGGGGGGAGGTCAGTACGGCCAGTGACCATGGCTTTGGGCTTTATGCGCACACCAAGGGCAAGGGTGGCGCGGCGGTCGCGCAACTGGATGGCGGCAGCAAAGTCACCACGACTGGGTCAACTGCTCACGGGCTTCATGCGACGAACGAAGTGGGAAGAGACGCCTCAAACAACTTCATAACCACAGAAGGTCAAGCCGACATGGAGGTGAGCGTGTTCGACGGGACTATCGAGACGAGCGGTAACTATGCCTTTGCGGCTTTTGCGAACAGCATTGGCCTTGGCGCGTCGTTGGTGAAGATGGAGGGCGGTACGATCATCACGAAAGGACTCACTGCGCCTGGGCTTTTTGCGGCGATCAACAACACGACGAGCGAAGCGGAGGTGAAGGCGCACATGATGGAAAGGGATGGCAAACAAGTACCATCACGACGGAGGGTGAATATGCCCATGGGGTTTTTGCGATCCACGAGGGCCATGGTAAGGCAGTCGCGCAGATGGAGGACGGCAGCGTCACCACCCGGGGTCGCGGATCGCGCGGGGTTTATGCGTTGGCCGATAATACCGGTCAGAACAACGCCGCGACGGCGCTCATGAACGGCGGGCGTGTCGAGACGTGGGATAGCGGTGCCGACGGGGTTTATGCGCTGGTCAATGGCACTCGCGATGCGACGGTGGAAATGGATGGCGGTACGGTCATCACATGGGGGACGGAGTATGTGGATGATGTGGACCCGAAGAACAACGAACGGGCATCGTACGGGCTTTTTGCGTTTGTCGATAACACGGGGAGCAACGCTACGGCGAAGACGGTCATGACCGGCGAATCGGAGGTCGAGACGAGGGGTGACAAAGCCCATGGGGTCGTGGCGAACACTACTGGCAGTGGCGCGGCGATCGCGGAAATGATGGCCGGCAAGGTCACCATGGTGGGGAAAGATGCGCACGGGCTTGTGGCGGAATCGGCCAGGGGGCAGGCGATTGCCAGCCTGGGCACGGGCGCCGTTGTTGAGGTTTTCAGAGCGGGCTCAGACGGCATCCGCGCTGAGGGTGCGACAGGTTTTGACGTGGACGTTGACGGGACTGTGAGGGGCGGAGCTGGCAGCGGCGCAGCGATCCGCACGATCTCCGGCGCCGGGAGCGGGGACAGAACATCGATATCACCGACACCGCCACTGTCACTGCGGGAGATTCTCGTATTGCGATACAAGACGGGGATGGCGATGCGGACATCAGCTTGGCAGGGATAATCACCGGCGATATTTATACCGGTGCGGGCAACGATACGGTCACGATTTCTGCCGCAACCACCTATAACTTTTCCCACGTTCTGGACGGTGGTGTGGGTAATGATCAACTGACTTTGAGTGGCCAGACCATGAATGGCCAGGCCATAACAACCACAGCGGATCGTTTCACCAACTGGGAAGGTCTGACGCTGCAGGATGGAACGAAGCTGAACCTGGGTGGGACTGTCACACTGGATATGGGTCTGTCCGTCGACGCAGGGTCTGTGTTCTTAAGCGTGCAGGACGGGGCGACGGGGGATGTGATCAGAATTAATGGGGATTACACCGGGTCGGAAGAAAGTGTCGGTGTCTTTGCCCTGGATGCGGTTATCGATGGCGATGCATCAAGCGTCGATAAGCTTGTCATCACTGGTAAGGCTTCGGGCGATATGATGCTGTCGATTGCTGGCCTGGACAGCGTGGGTGCTGCGGGCGCCCCGCTTGAGATCGACGTGGTCTCTGTTGGCGAAGCGTCTGACGGGACGTTCATCCTTGTGGATGGCAACCATGTCACTTCGGACGGGGAGCATGCGGTTATCGCGGGCGCTTACCTCTACACGCTGGCTGCGGCCGCGGATGGCGGCGGTTGGGCATTGAGCGCGCTATCCGAGACCGGTGAGACGGTCTGGCAAGCGTCTGCGCCGCTCTATGACAGCTATGGTCAGTCGCTTCTGGCCCTCAATGGCCTCTCTTCGCTGCGCAAACGGGGCAGCTCGCAGGACTTCCGGAGCATGGCCTAGGGCGGCGGACCAGCTGCCGCCACACAGTCTGGTGCGGCTGCGCAAAACACGGACTCGCCACTTTGGATCCAAATGGGGACAGAGCAGATCACATCGTCGGCAGAGCACAGCACAACAGGGGCGGCACTTGAGAGCGATATCTGGGAGATGGAGATCGGGGCGGATCTCATCCTGGACAATAGCGCGGCAGGCCTTCTTGTGGGCGGGCTGATGCTCTCCTACGCCACAGGCAGTACAGTTGTCAGCTCTAGTTTCGGGGACGGGTCGATTGAGACCAGTGGGCTGGGTCTGGGCGTGGCGGCCACCTGGCATGACGCGCGCAGGTTTTATATCGACGGGCAGGCGACATGGACCTCCTATGCAAGCGACCTGACCTCCGACAGCCTTGGGACCTTGACGGAGGGCAACAGTGGCACGGGCTATGCGCTGTCGATCGAGGCTGGACAGCAATTTGATCTGGGCACAGGGATGACGGTGATCCCGCAGGCCCAGCTGAGCCTCTCCTCTGTTGCGTTTACTGACTTCGCGAGTGAGGCCCGCAGAGAGCAGGTGGCGCTGAGCGATGCGGCCAGCCAGCAGCTGCGCCTTGGGCTTGAGTTCGGGGGTCAGGGACCAGAGGCGCGTCGGCTTTATGGCATCGTGAACCTGTTCCATGAGTTTGGCGCAGGCAGCGCGGTGGATGTCGCCGGGGCGTCCCTGACGACCGAAAGTGAGCCTTGGGCCGTTGGGGTCGGCCTTGGCGGCAACTATGCGTGGAATGACCGCGTGGATCTCTTTGGCGAAGCCTCCTATGCCACAGGGCTCAGCACCGCTGGCGATACCAGCGCCCTGGGGGTAAATGCAGGTCTCAAAGTTATGTTCTAAAAAGGCCACTCCGCGACCGACATCAGGGTTCGTGCCAAAGCTGGCCTCTATCACAGAGGCCAGCTTGAATGACGATCAGCGCGCAGTGTGAGCCTGTGGGGCAAAGTTCCGGTTCAACAGATTGGGGGCGACGTTGAAGCTGTAGTTGCTGTCGGTCTTCGCCTTGAACTTCTTGTTACGCTTCGCCGTCATGCTGGTTTCGTGCGTTAGACGGCTTTGTTGCACAAATCGGTTGATGGGATTCACTTTATGAATCCAGCGTGGTAGCTGGAGCGAATGAGCAGCTGGACCCCGACGACTTACAAAACCAAGAACAGGTCAGACTACAACCGAGCCCTAAAGCAGCGTGGTTCACTTTCGATCTGGTTTGATGCTGAGATGGCGTGGGATGCGATGCTATCTGGCAAGAGGGGAGTTTCCATGGCCGTTGGAGTGAACGGGTAGGGGCGTCGTGATGGCAAAAGGCAACAAATTCAAACGACGAGAAACCGTGGACGAGATCTTGGTGAAGACCAGTCGGTACTGTGGAGCGCATTGCTGACCCAGCCTATCAGTAGGTCTGTGCTAGAATTGACGTCGACCCACAAAGGAACGTTGACATGAAACGCGCAAACCCGGCAGTCAGGGAGCTTAAGAATATCGGCGCCACCGTTGCTCGCCAGCTTCATGAAATCGGTATTCAGACCAAAGATGATTTGGAGCGCGTTGGCGCAGCCACGGCATATTGCGAAATGAAACAACGTCATCCAGAAGCCCGGACACCACTTTGCTACTACCTGTATTCACTCGAAGGCGCGCTGCGAGATCAGCATTGGGACGATATCGGCGATGACGTGAAGAAATCACTCCAAAATGATGTTGCTCGCTTCTCGGGGGCGAGCTGACATTCAGTTTGAGTGACTGATAAACCTGCACACTATAGCCCTGCAGCCTTTGTCAGATTCACGCGGAACCGATCCCTGCGGCGTTGATACCTCCGTGTCATTTCAGCCGAAGCATGCCCGAGCTGTTTCTGAACATGGCGCTCATCTGCTTCTGCAAAGAACGCAAGGCCCGCGCGCAGGGAATGCCCGGAGAAAAGGGCGAGGCGGTCCTTTTCGGGGACATCAGTTCGAATCCCGGCATCCAGCATCGTCTTCTTGATCAAGCGGGCCACGTGTTTGTCGGACAATCGGCCGTCCTGAACCTTGGAATTGTCGCGCAGCACCCGCCGAAAGACGGGGCCATGATCGATCTTGGCATAGTGCAGCCATTGTTCGAGCGCATGGACAGGGCAGGAGTCCTCCGACGAACCCCGCCCAATCTCCGCCTCTTTCCAGCCGGTCTTGGTCTGCTGGATCACGATGGCCCCGTCCTTTTCGACCTCAACCCATCCCTTGCCATCGATCGTGTCGTCCCGGTTCACATCCAATGCTACGATTTCTGACCGCCGGAACCCACCCGCATAGCCGAACAGCAGGATGGCCCGGTCCCGCAAATCGCGCAGGCTGAAGGACAGGGTGCCAACCATCTTGAGCAGTTCATCAGGCGCAATGGGTTCCTTTTGTACTGGTGGCTTTGCATGGGCACGTTTAACGCCAGCCAGCACCGTCGCGATGTGGCGATCCTTGCGATCCAGGACCTGACCACGCTGCTGGTAGTTCCAGGCCAGCCCGGAGAGACGCCGCTCGATCGTGCTGTACGAGAGGGCAGGGGTGCCGTTCTGAGGTGCGGCGCATTCGGTGATGTAGAGCCCGATCAGCTGCGGGTCGGGGGCAAACGGGGTTGCACCCCGCCTGCGGCACCAGCTGGCAAAATGCGCCCAATCCGCCTTGTAGGCCTTGTTGGTGTTTTCGGCCGTCGCCTGGGCTGCAAAGTCGCGCGCGGTCCGGGCGAGTTGTTCCAGGGAGCCGGAGGCGGCAACGCTGTCGGGAATGGCATTCGTGCGACTTTCCTCATTCTCATCGACCTGAGCGTCACTGGACGGGGCAGGGGGCTCTGAAGACGATTTCCCGGCCATTTTTGTACCCTTTAGTGTGAGATTACCTGTCTTTCCGCAGCCTAGTTTCTTGCGTCCGATAATGCAAACTTATTGGACATAGAAAAGAACCGCAGGGTGGGGCGGTTTGGACATCATTTTGTGGACGAAAGCGCCGCGAGAGACTAGTGTTGTGGCATGACATATCAGTCGACAGCCATCTCGAACGACGTGACCACCCTACCGACACTGCCGGGCTGGGTCACCACTGCGCGGTCAGAAACCGTTGAAACTGTGGCCTTTCGGTCAGGAGCGGTGTTGACGGTGCTCGAGCAGCTGGTCAGCGATACTGCACATGGCGTGCCAGTGAAACTGCTGGCCAACCGTCTTGCATTGAAGGCGGCGACGGCCACCTCCAAACTGGAAGGGCGGATGGCGCTGGAGGCGGACATCCGCGACGCTTACCACTTGACTCCCGTCGGTGAGGCACGCGGACCGGATGGCGACCTACTGGCCTATTGGCGGGAAGCGGCTGGGTGGCGATTGAACGGTAGTGATTGGCATCGCGGCCTAGAGGGCATTGTTGGTCCGAGTTTTGAAGATGACGTTGCAGGTTGGATAGAAGCTGGGGCCGAATGCGTCCTAACCCATGGGCCGATTGCCGGATGCGTTTCCGTGATGCGCATGGTTCTGGGAGTGGATGATCGGGCGGAACGGACCGCCAGCCTGCTCTCGGACGTCGTCCTGGCGCGGATGCTGAACTGGAAGGCGGTGCTGCCGGTGACTGCGCAGCGGCTCACCAAGGGGACGCTGCGCGACTTGGCCGCGAACAGGCAGGGGGCCGAGCTAGCGGTCCAAGCGCGGATTTTGGACAGCATCGAAGAGACGATCCGGGTGGCGCGGGACTTGGCGCAACGCGGCTCTGCGCTTCAGGCGATTGCTCCAAAGTTGCGGGCCAAAGGATCCGAGGCGGCTGTCACCCTGTTCCTCTCTGAGGATGCAGTCGCGCCGTCAACGATGTTGTCCCCAATGATCCAAGGGACGAGCATTCCGATGACCGACAGGGCGACGCGGCGGTTTTGTGACCGATTGGTCGAGCTGGGCGTCGCACGCGAGCTGACCGGGCGCTCGACGTTCCGGCTCTACGGCATTGCGCCATGAGTGTTGCGGCCAAGCGCAAGTCCCTGAAAGGGCAGGGGAGCTCGACACGCGACGGCGTCTTTGACCGTGAGCTCGCGGACTTGCCGCAAAATCTGCGCTAGCGCGAATGGATGGGGCGGATCGAGGCGGTGCTGTTCGCCAGTGCCTCGCCGGTTAGCCGTGAGGAGCTGGCGCGCGTGGTGGGGCAGGGTGCTTCGGTCGAAATGCTGATCGTGGACATCCAGGCGGAGTTGACCGGGCGGCCCTATGAGTTGGCGGAGGTCGCTGCCGGCTGGATGTTTCGAACGAAGACCCAGTTCGCCAACGCCATCAAAGTTGCCGCCGATCTTGGGGACCAGTCCCTCGCTTTCACCGAGATGGAGATGGGCGTGCTCTGCGCCATCGCTTATCACCAGCCGATTGACCGTGCAGGTCTGAAGGACATCTTTGGCAAAGACGTTAGCCGCGATTTGCTTGCACGGCTCCGGTTCAAGGATCTGATTGCATCGGGCCCACGATCTCCGCGGCCTGGGGCACCTCATACGTTTGTCACAACAGAGTCGTTCCTAACGACGTTTGACCTGCAGAACTTGCGGGATTTGCCGGAGCTTGATTTGACTGCTGGGAACGCAGATGAGGAGACGCGGACAGCGCAGGTCTGAGACTCTGCGCTTTCAATTGGTCGGGCTTTGACTTTCAATCAGTCGGAGGAAAGAGCAGGCTTTACGTGCAAATGCGCAGCAGAGATGACGTGTGTTTGCACGTGTTTGAGTTATAGGATTGACTTCTATAGCTCAAAAATGCTCACTCTGTGAGTTATAGAAAGGGGTTCTATAACTCATGGCATGGAACTGGCAGATATCCGGTTGGCCGGATTTCCGGTATGACGATGCAGAGCTTGCGCCACTCGAGAAGCGCTTCCTGATGTCGTCGGGCGAAGTTCTGGGTGCCGTCCACCATGTCAGCCCGTCAGAACGTGATCAACTCCGCATCGACCTGCTGAGCGATGAAGCCATGAAAACCAGCGCCATTGAAGGCGAGATGCTGGACCGGCGCAGTGTGCAATCCTCGCTGCGCAGACATCTCGGATTAGAACCCGACAGCTA
>NZ_JBKQXN010000266.1:0-2213 GCF_046762905.1 Yoonia sp. R2-816
TGGTGGCGCGCGCGACATCGGTATCTGACCGCGCCGAAAGATCTCGACGATACGCATAGGGCCGCCGCAGCAAGGGCACGGCTCGCGCAGGGTGAGAGAGGTCGTCTCGGGTTCCATCTCTTGTTCAGTGGTTTCTTTTTCGCGTTGAACACGGAGCAGCGCTCGGACCTTCGTGATGTTCGTTTTGCGCGCTGAACTGGCCAGCAGACCGTAATGGCGGATGCGGTGGAACCCATCGGGAAGTGCGTGGATTAGGAAGCGGCGGATGAACTCGGGCGTGGCCAATCGCATGACCTTTTGGCGGTCACCTCGTTTGATACGGTAGTCCTTCCAGCGGAAAGCCACGGTATTGGCATCCGCACTGACCAGTCGATGGTTGGAGATCGCGACCCGGTGCGTATAGCGGCTGAGATAGGCCAGTACCGCCTCTGGTCCGCCAAACGGAGGCTTGGCATAGACCACCCATTCGGACTTGTGGAACGGGGCGAGCCATTTGGTGAAGGCAGCGGCATCCGCCAGTCCCGCGCGTTCACCGAAGAACATAAGGGCCCCCGCTCGATGCAACTCTATCAACCCTTCCAGGAACAGACGTCTGAACAGCCGCGCCAAAACGCGCACGTGCAGGAAGAACCCGGGCTTGCAAGCGACCCATTTGGTGCCGCCCGGTGACAAGCCGCCGCCTGGAACGATCATATGGATGTGTGGATGATGCGTGAGCGCTGATCCCCAGGTGTGCAACACGCTGGTCATGCCGACCTTCGCGCCAAGGCGTTTGGGATCAGCGGCGATGGTCGTCACCGTTTTGGCCGATGCCCGGAACAGCAGACCGTAGACCGCCTTCTGGTTCCAGTAGGCAATGCGGGCGATCTCGGCAGGCATCGTGAAGACGACGTGGAAGTACTCGACCGGCAGCAGATCCTCGGCGCGCGCTGCCATCCAGTCCCGCGCAGCGGGTCCCTGGCACTTGGGACAGTGCCTGTTCTTGCAAGAGTTATAGGCGATGTGATGGTGATCGCATTTGGTGCAGGCAGCGACATGCCCCCCGAGCGCTTCGGTTCGGCAGGCCTCTATCGCCGACATTACCTTCAGTTGACCGAGACTGACATGACCCGCATTGGCCCGCCGATATGTGGGTCCATACTTCCGAAAGATGTCAGCAATCTCCAGCTGGGGGCGCGGCAGCCGCCTGAGCCGCTACTCCAGGCCCCGTCTGACGGTATGATCCTGCAGCTTCTCCAACATCTCGTACGGGCTGACAGTGCCGCGGATGGTCTTGGTCGCGACATGCGTGTAGCGCGCTGTCGTGCTGAGCTTGGAATGTCCCAAGAGCACCTGGATCACCCGCACGTCCGTTCCGGCCTCAAGCAGATGCGTGGCAAAGCTGTGGCGCAAGGTGTGCAATGTGGCGGGTTTGTTGATCCCAGCCATGTGCTTGGCCGAGGTGAACGCGCGGTTCAACTGGCGCGGTGAAAGCGCCATGATCTTGGGTTTGCCCGGAAACAGCCAACCTTCGGGGCGCGCCTCGCGCCAGTAGTCACGCAGCAGGTCGAGCAAGGCAGGTGACAGCATGGCCTTGCGGTCTTTGTCATTTTTGCCCTCGTCGACATGGATCAGCATCCGGTCGCTGTCGATATCTGAGACCTTGAGATTGCAGACTTCGGATGCGCGCAGCCCGGCACCATAGCTGATCCCCAAGGCGGCACGATACTTCAGCCCCGGTCCGGGAACCGCCGCCAATAGATCGCCAACCTCTTCGACGCTCAAAACAACGGGCAGCTTCTTCGCCTTGCGTCGGAACTGCATGTACCGCTTCATCTCTTCACGCCCGCAGGTCATGCCAAAGAAGAACCGCAGCGATACGATCCTGGCATTGAACACGCCGGTCGAGACCCCGCTATCGGTCATGTGAAGCTGATACGCACGCAACTCGTCCGGTGTCGTCGTATCGGGCGAGCGTCCGATGAACTCAGCCAAGTATCTAACCGCCCTGATATGTGCCTGCTGAGTCTTCGGCGACATGCCACGAATGCGCATATCCTCGATCATCCGCGCACGCAGCGGGCTCATCTTCTCCTCTGTCATGGGAACCTCCTGTCATCAGATTGAGAAACCCCAATCGTCAGACAGGTCATCAAGATCGCAAAATACGCGCAGTCAGCATGGGTTCATTACGCCAGAAACAAGCGCCATTGCCGCGATAGCGGCTTCGTCCT
>NZ_JBKQXN010000267.1:0-1815 GCF_046762905.1 Yoonia sp. R2-816
GGTGTAATCTGCTCGGTTCTCTCGAAACAGCCGAACACCGCGTTCGCGCAGTTCAGCCGGATAGGCGGGGGTGAATCGTCTCTTCGTCATAGGGCTCATCCTTTGAGTGTTGTACTCTCCGGTAAAACCGGGGCGGTTCAACTTCCCAGGATCATGAGTGACTTCATCACACAGAACCGGAACGCTGGTGTCTCCGATGACTTTAACAAAGGTTCTAATCTGATCCTTGTAGAGGCTTTAAATGGCGAGTCTTGGGCTATTTTTTTCTGCTTCGAACCAAGTCCACCCGGCGTTCTCTTGAGTGTTCTGAGTGCCTACCCGAAGACTGGCAACATGTTTTCGCAAAAGAAGTTCAATCAGGCGAGTTACTACGCACGAAAATGCCTTTTTACCAATGAGAGAGTTCCTTAAACTCAAAAGGCTCAACCATTGAGGTTGAGCCTTCCGAGAATTACATTCGTGCCTTACCGTTGGTATACATGGCCAGCGTGGGCGCACATGACGCCGGAAGCAACGCAGCCGGACGCCTGAGAGATGTATAGACATTTGTGGCCACAAAGTCAAGAAATCGGTCTAGACCCGCTATCGCGCGCAACGCACGTTCCGTTTACTTGTTGCAGTCGATCCACTTGGACATGAGCGCCTTGTCGCGGAAGCACTCATCGGGCACCTGACTGCGCTTGTAACGGGCGATGCGCTCTGCAAATTGCACCTGTTTTGACGATGGATAGCTGTCAAACCGGCTTGGTTTCGCGGATTTCGCCTGTTGGGCATCGATCCAGGCCGAAATCTCCCGCCGGTCCTGCTGCACGTCGTCCGGCAATACGGTTCCGGCTCTCGCGGCGAGTGACCGTGCAAACCGGATCTGTTTTTCCGTTGCAGGAAGCTGATGGTAATCGTTCGTTTGCATCGCGGACACCTCCGGGGATTGCAGTGGCGTCTACAGATAGTAGAACAAAGAAGGAACAAAAGCAACTTTCTCTGAGCAAATGAGGATCTGAGACTTCCGAAATCGCCGATTTGAGGCCGCGAGGCGGTGTTCGGGCACCTGGATGGCACCCGGTGGCTCATCGAGGCACGCTCTCAGTTCGACACGCCCACGACTGTGTGAGCGTGCATGGCGCGCTTCAAACTTTCGACACGCGAAGCCGAGGAAGGCTGGCCGTGAGGCTTTGCAACGTCCGTTCTGGATCGCGACCGCTCAATAAAGCGCCCGGCGAAGGGATCGTTACTCCTGGTGGGCCGAGACACCTTTGGTGGCTCGGGTGAGGCTTTGCCGAACTCGAGCCCGGTCAGCTTCAGCTGATCGCCCCAGGTTGGCGTCAATGTGCGCCTTCTCCGGGCATTGGCGTAAAGAATGATCACCGCTTGGATATGACCTCGACCGCATCCAGATGAAGCAATCGCGCAACAATAGAAGATGGTGATCTCCCAAAGTCACGTGAGAGCGAACGGACGTCACGCTTGTCGCTCTGAAACGCGTGCAATAGACGCTGATCTTCCTCAGCGGTCCATCGATGGCCATGGCGTTCAGGTTTTGGTTCACCTGCTTCCATTGGCGCGTCTACGTCAGTCCTTGTTGCGTTGGTCTTGTAGTGCTTGACGTCTTCCGGGTGTCGCGACGGGCCGGGAACGTCTTCGGTCTCCAATAACCACTGGGGCAGAGTGCCTGCAGCACGGGCGATGAATTTGAGCTCATCCAGACTGATCTGCAGGTTTACGACATTATCGAAGGTCATTGAGATAATGACGCTGCCGTCCGAGATTGTAGCGGCAAGACCACGATGACATTCGTCCCTGGTTTCTTCGACAAGA
>NZ_JBKQXN010000268.1:0-346 GCF_046762905.1 Yoonia sp. R2-816
TATTTTTATGCACAAACGCTCACCCGAGCGGACGCCATAAAGAGGATGCTGAGGAGACAGTCTCTTCCAAAAGGCAGGACGATATTGCGACGTAGCGATGAAGAACAACGCGGACAGAAAGGTTCGCTTTCACCGGACATAGAAGCTCTGATTGACGTTATCCATGATTGTCGATCCGAAGCCGTCATCTATCGGAGTGCAATTGGTTCGAGAATGGCCCGGCTCAAAAAAACGAAGACTGGATATTTTGACAAGATCTCGCGTCGAGATATCGAGAATGTTCTGGGTACTCTGCCAAGTATTTTTCCAGAGTGGCTTGGTTCTCAGAGTTTTTTGAAAAGATGCG
>NZ_JBKQXN010000269.1:0-324 GCF_046762905.1 Yoonia sp. R2-816
GCGCCGCTGGAGATCGAGAAGCAGCTCACGCCAACTTTGGGTACTTTCGCGATAGCCATCGGCGAGGCCGATAATCTCCTTCCGGCCCCACTCGTCTGCGCCGATCAACACCAGAACACACTGTTTTTCCTCATCCATGCGCGGTCGGAAATAGACCCCATCCGCCCAGATGTAGACGAACCGCCGCGTGCTGAGATCGCGACGTTGCCAGCGGTCATACTCATCCCACCAGTCGGCCTTGAGCCAGGATATCGTCGTCGAAGACAGACCCGCCGCGTTGGGCCCCAGCAAAGCGGCCAGCGCTTCGTGGAAATCGCCCGTGGA
>NZ_JBKQXN010000270.1:0-1195 GCF_046762905.1 Yoonia sp. R2-816
AAAAAACTGACCACCTTATCAACCCGGCGTTCGGACTGCCAGGCCCCCGCCAGATGCAGTTAATATGAGACTGGAGACACTCGTAGTCTCAAATTAAGTGCCTAGCCCGTCCTTTACCGCCGCAGTCTTACAATTAAGTGCTAAGTGACACCAGACGCCCGATCCATGGCGACAACAGCACGCATGCCGCGTATTGTAGGTTATAATGTTCAAACGGCTGTCGAAGCCGATCACCACCTGATCGTAGCACATGAAGTCACTATGCTTGGGTTTGACCGGGATGCTTTGTCGATGATGGCGGCGGCAGCGAACGACGTCATGACGACAGATCAGCTCACAGCAATCGCCGATAAGGGCTATTACAAGGGCGAGGAAATTGTCGCCAGCGAAGACGCGGGTATCTCAGTTGTTGTCCCTAAACCCATGACATCAAACGCCGGTGCGCGCGGTCAGTTTGACAAGGCTGACTCTGCCTATGACCGCGATAAGGATGTCTATGTCTGCCCAGCAGGCGAGAAACTGACCTACAGATTTACCGGCCAACAAGACGGCAAAGCCCTCAGATCATACTGGTCGGGTGCCTGCGCCGATTGCGCCATCAAAGACAAATGCACGACCAGTAAAGAGCGGCGTGTGCGGCGATGGGAGAAAGAAGATGTGCTGGAGCGGGTGCAGGAAAGGTTGGACGCCGACCCAGCCCACCTGGCCGTCCGAAGCATGACGGTCGAGCATCCATACGGCACCATCAAATCATGGATGGGGGCCACCCACTTCAAAATGAGACGGCTGAAAAATGTCGCCACCGAGATGGCGCTGCACGTGCTCGCCTACAATATGACCCGCGTCATGAACCTGATGGGCATTCCGGCAATGATCGCAGCGATGAAGGCGTAAAAGGTCTCATTTGCCTTCAGATTGCTCCCCAAACTCTCGAATAAATCTGGAATTGCCCGAACCGCCCCTACGATGCATCAGAACAGTCGCATGGATGGTTCTGCGCCTAAATGACGGTGAACGTAAAAATGGTCCTCGGCACCACAATCAACCTAGTTTCCACACAGCCTCCGGACTTTGCGGCCATTGAAACTGATCAGCAGAATGTCCGCATCTGAGAACCTGCCATGCCCAGACAGGCTCTAGTTAGACTACTCATACAGCGGGACGTTTGAGAAACAGCCCAGCCACTCCAGATGCG
>NZ_JBKQXN010000271.1:0-666 GCF_046762905.1 Yoonia sp. R2-816
CAGATCAGCCGCTGCGCGTCCAGGAAAATGGGCATCCGAACGACACCCAACCCAGCCTGAGCCGCGCCAACCATGGCCAAAATATCATCAGCCGCAGATGGACCCGATAGCGGGGAAAGTCAGTTGCAATCCTCTTCGGCACGTCGGGATATAAGGAAGATATACCCCATCATGCCTGCCATTCGTACTCCCTGCAGCATCCGTCACAAAGGGCTCTTTTACGACGTTGGAGCGCGCAGCATTTGAGCTCCTGTGCAATCTGGCCTCGTTGAGGACGGCCCATTGCGGACCTTGACCATTGGGTCATGATGCTGCGGCGCGGCCCGTCAGAGCCGCCATTCGCTGCAAGTGCAAAATCTCGAACGAACGGAATTCACAGTCTGCGGAGAGGCTGTGTGAAAACCCCAAACGCTAGGTAAAATGCGCCGAAAAACTCCTTTATGTGTGCTCTCTCGCACTTCTGAGAGAGCTTCTGCACAGGTGATGAAAACGAGCGCGACGAGAGAGACCAGGGTACGGAGCTTTCACACAGCCTCCGGACTTTGCGGCCATTGAAACTGATCAGCAGAATGTCCGCATCTGAGAACCTGCCATGCCCAGACAGGCTCTAGTTAGACTACTCATACAGCGGGACGTTTGAGAAACAGCCCAGCCACTCCAGATGCG
>NZ_JBKQXN010000272.1:0-1741 GCF_046762905.1 Yoonia sp. R2-816
TCAGAATAGAAAATCATCTTCTGTCAGGTTTGCCGCGTTAAAGTTGCTTATAGTAATCGAACCGTGCCCGGATACAGAGATTTCCGTGTTCGAACCGTTCGTTGTGCTCGTTGTGATGGTCAAATCTGAGTAGGATACACCTGCGATATTAACTCTGATAAGGTCAATGCCATCTTCGAAGTCATTGACCGTGTCGCTTCCAAAACCGTCTCTAAAGACAAACTCGTCACTTCCGGACCCGCCACTCAGATAGTCATCGCCATCACCGCCCCACAGATCGTCATCGCCAGCACCGCCCGACAGGGTGTCATCGCCAGCACCGCCACTCAGGGTGTCAATGCCATCACCGCCCCACAGATCGTCATTGCCATCCCCGCCACTCAGATTGCCATTGCCATCCCCGCCCCACAGAATGTCATCGCCAGCATCGCCGTACAGATCGTCCCGGCCATCACCGCCGTACAGATAGTCATTGCCATCCCCGCCCCTCAGGGTGTCATTGCCATCCCCGCCCCGCAGGGTGTCATCGCCAGCATCGCCGTTCAGATCGCCCCACAGATCGTCATCGCCAGCACCGCCCCACAGAATGTCATCGCCATCACGGCCGTTCAGAGAGTCATCGCCATCACCGCCGTACAGATCGTCATCGCCATCACCGCCAAACAGATAGTCATCGCCATCTTCGCCCCTCAGGGTGTCAATGCCAGCATCGCCCCACAGATCGTCATTGCCATCACCGCCGTACAGATCGTCCCGGCCATCACCGCCGTACAGATAGTCCCGGCCATCCCCGCCCCACAGAATGTCATCGCCATCCTCGCCGTGCAGATCGTCCCGGCCATCACCGCCCCACAGAATATCATCGCCAGCATCGCCAATCAGATAGTCCCAGCCATCACCGCCCCACAGAATGTCATCGCCATCACCGCCATTCAGAGAGTCATCGCCATCACCGCCGTGCAGGGTGTCAATGCCAGCATTGCCGTACAGATCGTCATCGCCAGCACCGCCGTACAGATTGTCATCGCCGGCATTGCCGTACAGATCGTCATCGCCTTCGCCGCCCCACAGAATGTCATCGCCAGCATCGCCGCGCAGATAGTCCCGGCCATCCCCGCCCCACAGAATGTCATCGCCAGCATTGCCGTACAGACGGTCATCGCCAGCATCGCCGATGATCTGATCGTTTCCGGTGCTGCCGTGCAGATAGTCCCGGCCATCACCGCCGACGATCATCGGCGCTTCGTCTCGTCCATGAACAACGACTGAAACGGTTGCGGTGCTCTCACCACCATTGCCGTCACTGACGGTATAGGTGAAGGTATCCGTCAGGGTCTGGCCAGCTGCCAAAGCTTGAACAGCGGCTACGTCGGTGGGATCATAGCTGATGGTCCCGTCAGTGTTCAGCGTCACGGCCGCCCCATGCGTACTCGTGGCAGAAACAGCTGTCACCGTGAGTGCATCCCCATCGACATCACTGTCGTTGGCAAGAAGCGTGGCGGTATCAATCAAGGTCATAACATCTTCTGTGATCGGAGCGTGGCTTTGCGCAACATCATCGGCCGCGACAGGTGCATCGTCGACAGGTGTAATCTCAAGAGCAAAGGCATCGCTTGCTGAAAGAGACCCATCGCTGGCCGTCACCGTGACACTCAATGTACCATTGAAGCCCTGCGGCGGTGTGCCCGAGAAACTCCCCGAAGCCGCATCAAACATCAGCCAGTCCGGCAGCGCCGCACCC
>NZ_JBKQXN010000273.1:0-2837 GCF_046762905.1 Yoonia sp. R2-816
CTTTGCCTCATGTCCAAGTTCCTGAATCTCCCGCGTCCAGAAATGAGCACCGCCGCAAGCTTCAAAAACAACGATACTTGCGGGTTGGGATTCCATGAACTTTCGAAACCGAGGTCGGGAGAGCTTCTTTCGAAATTTGACTTCCCCTGTCAGCGAAGCACCATGAAGCTGAAACACATTCTTTGCCAAGTCTACACCGATCATTGTATCAATCATATTGCCGTCCTCTCTCAATTGTGGCCGTGTACGACCACATCTTTGGCACATTGCGATGCCGTCTGGGGAGGGCGGCAACCATCCCATCTCTTCGCGGCCATAGGAGCCCCAGCAGCATTAGCTTGGTGGCAGGCCACGCACACATTCGAGGACGGCCCAGAGGAGACATCAAATCAACTTACTTGATGCTGTGGCGCAGCGCATGAGACCGGACATTTGCGGCGTAGCCGAGGAACCGTTATTTAACCTGTCAATCAAGCTGGTCATTCCTGCACAACAAACTATGTTCGTCACTGGGGCAGTACTGCAGAGCGGTGAGTGACAGGTTTGGTTGATGAGCTATACGAGGATTGCGAGCAAACCGCCGGCTGGGCGATGCAAGGGATTAGCGATCTTGCATCTATTCTCATACATTCCGGTTGGTTCCATCCAGAACAGTCATCTCGCGATACTATGAGCAGTGCGTTCTTTTCAGCCCTTGGTTCGCGAGACGTATCTAAGGCGACTGAGCTTGGCCAGCTATCGGGCAATTGGCCCGCGCTAGCGATGGGAGCCATAACACAGCTCGATCAAGCCTGGCAGGATGATACGCTCTCAATTGGAGACATAACGGAAGCCTATTGGACACTGCGACGGACGCTTGACGCGCTTACCGCAAATCCTGTTCGAGCCACTGGGCGGTCTCTCTCAATTGGCGCTGCAGTTGTCTATGTTCCAAGTTCTGAGCAGCACACCTTTGGACCGCAGATGCTCGTCGACAAGATCAACCGGGCAGGATGGGATGCTCAGCTCTGGCATAGCTTAGGTTCAAGCGCCATTATGGAACAGCTAAGTTCCAAGCACGTGGATGTGCTCGGCATCTCAGTCGGCACGGACAATCGCCTGCATGGTCTGGCAGACTTAATCTCCGATGTAAGATTTTGCTCAATCAACCCTGACATCAAGATAGTCATTGGGGGTAGCGCAATCTGCGGTACGTCAGTCCAGTATGAGTTTCTGGGGGCTGATTGGGTCGCGGCCTCGGCCGAAGATTCACTGCAGTTCTTTCAGCATGGATGGAGCGAACTGCAGCGTCGCGAGGGACGATTCAATGGCTGAACAACCAAAAGACCAGCGAAGCGAAGATCCTTGGCGCGGTTATGATGCTGCGGCTCTTCTGGCCATGAGTGGCGATGTCAGCATTCTTCTGTCTGCAGATAGTATGGTACTCGACGTCATGGTGCCGGAGAGAGAGAAGTTTGGCGCAAATCTGAGAACAAAATGGCTTGGTCAGGCGTTCGCGCAGATTGTGGCAAAGGATAGTTTGGGTAAGATTGAGCCATTGCTAGGTTTCAATGCCAGAGTTTTATCGAAGAGCGACAGATGGCGGCACCTCAATTTCTTGGTGGACGGTACCGGTGAGATTCCACTTCTCGCCAAGCACTTCCGCGTTGAAACGCCATATGGAAATGTGCGGCAAGTTGTTTGCCGAGACCTGCGCCCGATGACCGAGTTAAATGCGCGTTGGCAGGACGAGAACAGTCGATTGCTCGAACAGGTCGCTCAAGCAACCGCAACCAACGAGGCCAATACATTTGCAGTCGATCTGGTCGGTTCCGCCCCTCTTGCGGACATCATGGCCGCCGCCATTGATGAGGTGGCCAATATCTGCATTGAGCAATCTTTGAAGTCCTGTGACGGCGACGAGACAGCAGCCGCGCAACTGCTCGGCATCACCGTCGCGGAGCTGAGGCGGCGGCGCACTACCTCATTCCATTGATGAAATTCGAACCAAAGATCTGTTAACACGACTCCATCCGGCCCATTCCTGCCTTTCACCGACCTGTTGAGATGCTGCGGTGGCAGCCCACTTTGCGGCCGTTCGCTGCAGGCGAAAAATCGGATCGTCGGCGAACTGGAAGTGTGCGGGACAAACCGGTCAAATTGGAAAACTGAGTGAAAGGCAGTTTCTCGAAAAGAAATTAATTCTCGCTCCATACCACTTCGCAGCCGTATCCAGAAAATTCACCCCAACTAAGGACAATTTGTCTAGTTGGGTTATCGCCTTCCACGATCCCATGAAACCATGAAACCATGAAACCATGAAACCAAAAATCAACATGGTGGTCCATACAACCCTGAAGTGAAGTGATGACGTTCGTATCCACGTGACCGCAGTGGATGCAGAACATCCGCCAATAGCGGTTAACGGCTCTACCCTCAGCCTTCTCCCAGCTGACGCGCTTTGCTCTTTGCAGGCATTTGGGGCATTCGCAATTTGTACCAATTGCGGTTTCTTTGAGTTCGAGGATATTGCTCATGTGAAACACTTGGATGTCTTTGTCTAGCATGTCCGTTTGTCCTTGTGGCATGGCGTGCCTGCTGTTCAGGTTGGCATCAATCAGGCCAGCGGTTGAGCTGTCGCGCGCACGCGCTCATTGCCAGCGCAACGGTCAGTTTGACTTCGACGTCATCACCGGCCTTTGCACTGGCAACCCATCGCTGGGCTTGGTTTCGGCCAACACCTAAAACACGCACAACGTCGATTGCGCTGCTGCATTTCGCTTTTTCCATCCAATTCAGAAAATCGTCGGCCTTCATCATATCACCCTGTCATCAGGGTGTTGATGACAAGCAAAATC
>NZ_JBKQXN010000274.1:0-2406 GCF_046762905.1 Yoonia sp. R2-816
GCTAATCATCATCTGATTGGCCTAACGGCCAACGCGCCTTGGAACGTGCTTGCTATTTGAGGGCATCACGCCCCAAGGCGCGCCACCAAGTGGCCGACTTTTGCTCCGCCACAGTGGCAGGGTTTTACGCCGCCGTTGACAACCAGGAACTCACTCGGATCAACAGTATCATCAGCCGCGACAGGTGCATTGTTCATAACGGTCATTAAATTCTCCAATTCAATCTGTGAGCAATTGCGGTGATCTCGCCCTGGTCCTGAACCCGCCGGTGACGCGGGGGACCTGGCCAGCGTTCCAGAGTTTTGTTGCTTTTGACTTTTGCTGTCTGATTGCCCGCGAATACGTCCAGCCAATTCGTCCCGCATCCAACAATGGATCCAGATCACCAAAATGGAAAATATCGGGATTCTATATTTGAATAGGCATCAGCTATGGTGAGGCTTGCGCCGTCAGACGTTCACTTTGTCAACACGGGCCAACCCAACAGCCGATCAGTCGCAGCGAAAGCTCGTCAGGTCCCGCTCATCCGCCATTTGCCACCTGGTTTTGAATGTCCACTTCTCGGGGTTCGCAACTTACCGCACGAGGGACGCAATGGAGGAGGGCAAAAGTCTTGTAAGGGCTTATTCCGTTGAATCCGCCGCGCCCCGAACAAACGGCGGCTTCAGGTCTCGGCATCCGCGAGGGCGCGGTAGACGGTCATTCTTGAAACGCCGAGATCACGGGCGATCTGGGCTTTTGCGGTGCCCTCGCTCGCCAATCGACGGATTTCTTCATCATCAACGGATTTCCGCCTCCCCTTGTAGATACCCTTACCCTTGGCGGCTTCAATTCCGGCTTTCTGCCGGTCACGGATGAACTTGAGTTCCATGTCAGCTACCATCCCGAGAACGGTTATGACCATGCGACCCATGTCGCCAGCAGTGGTGACTTCCGGCTCAAGCACGCGGAGTGACGCGCCTTTGACATCCAGTTCATGGACCAGGTTCAGAACATCGCGGGTGGACCGACCAAGGCGGTCCAGGCGGTGGACGACCAACTCGTCGCCTTCACGCAGGAACTCCATCACCGTTGCCAGTTCGGATCGATCATCACGGGACGCACCAGAAACCGTTTCCGAACGCATGACTTCACAGCCTGCCGCCTTCAGCTTGGCTTTTTGAACATCAAGGTCCTGGCTAGACGAGCTGACGCGGGCGTATCCTATCTTCGGCATGGCAATCTGTCACATTAGGGTGGCTTGTATCCTGATACTGTAACATTAGATGTCTGACCACTCATTTGTGACATTCTGGCCTGTCACATCATCCTGTCTCCTATGAGTGTACCCATAATGTCGTTATTTGGGTGTCAGGAGCGATGTCAGATTTTCTATCCAGTCGATCGCACCAGGGATCCGCTTCCACGCACCACCAAAAGCCTCCACATACCCAGACGCCTCATCCTTGCCGCCTCTCGTGATATAGTCATGAAGTTCAATAGATGGGGTGCGTCCGGACAACATGCCTGGAACATATTGGTTAGTCTCCCAGGCGATCTGGGCAATCGCCTTAGCATCTCCAGCATCGTCAAGATATGCGACCAAGGCCCGAGTGTATTGGATATCTGCGGAGGATTCGTCCGCACAAGTAGAGAGCAACCGTTTCAGCTCGTTCATCCGTCCAGCATTGAGCAGTTTTGCCGCCAAGATATATCGGATGCCCTGATTGTCTCCCGGGTTGAGCTCGAGCATTTCCTGGAAATTCTCGATCGCTGCATCCTTCTGGCCTGTGACCCAAAGTGCTTCACCCAATCCCAAACGAGCGCGCATGTAGGGACGGGTTTCGAGAAACCCCCAGAAATGCCCTGCATACTCCTTGAACCCGTCAGATCCGAGAGCCTCTTTTCCCGCCTCTACGGCCTTTCGGTAATAGTCCAACGCCTCTTCTTGTGTTTTGGCGTGCTCTTCTGCCAGAAGATTGTAGGCGTCGGCACACAGCGGCGATATTTTCAGCGCCTTCTGAGCCAGGGCAACACGCTGCTTTGGAACAGCGTTATCCCATGCCTCATACATTATCTCCTGAGCCTGATCTAACGGATCCCTAGAGGGTGCGCCAAACGTATTTGCCATGGTCCCTTCCACGCCGCGCGGATCCGGCGCGAATGCAACGACATTGTCAGTGGTGGGCTTTTTGGGGGAAGTTTTCTTACGGGGTTTCTTCGAGGTGGGCATGAGTTTCTCCGATTATGCGGCCAAGGGCCCGAAATCGATCCGTTTGTCCAGATTGAACCGCCCCGGTTTTACCGGAGAGGGATTGGTTCAATAGTTAGGCTGCTTTTTCATCAGCGTTCAAGGTTTTGTAGAATTTCTCCTCTGCTTCTTGCGGCGTGCCATATCCGATGGCGCTGTACAGGCGGTCGGTGTTG
>NZ_JBKQXN010000275.1:0-15236 GCF_046762905.1 Yoonia sp. R2-816
GGCAGGGTTTTACGCCGCCGTTGACAGGTGTGGGCGTAAAGGCCCCGGAAACCATGGCCGCCAGCACTGAAGAGATGGTTCTGACCGCAGATGGTCGCCTTGTCCTCAAAACTGTAAGTGCCGGGGCTGGGATCACTGCAAATGCGTCAGATGTCGAGGTGAATGATCGGCTGATTGCAAGTGGGGACATCAAATTGACGGCGGCGAATGACATTCTTGTGGCCGCCGATGCACAGATTGTTTCGGACAGTGCAGCGCTGTTGGCCGCAGGAGGAGGCATCTCGCTAAGTAGCAACAGCGAGGTGGTCACTGCAGAGCAGAGCGAGCTTGTCGCCTCAGGCAGGATCAATCTGTCCGATGGCGCACGGACCGTATCTAGGGGTGACACCAGCATCACAGCAGCAAGTCTGACTGCTGGCAGTGGGGCAATTTTGGCCGCAGGCATTTCGGATGGTGAGGGTGGTGAGAAAAATGACGCCGCGCTTACAACACTCTTGCTGGATATTTCTGGCACTGCACGGTTAGCGGGGGCGCAGGCCTTTGCGGCTGGACGATTCGAGATCACAACAGAAATTCTGGACATTTCCAGCGCTTCATCTATTGATCCAACACTTTTTGTTGCGTCTGGGGATCTGGACATCACCGCTTCCGAAGTGACGGCAACACATGCTGAAGCTCGTACAGATCAGAATCTAACGATTGCGAATGGTACAGCGGCTATCTCAATCATGGGTGGCGCGTTTCAGGCAACACAATCCGCCACGATTGCAGGATCGAGCCTCGCGTTTGACAGCATACTCACCGTGACAGATGGCACAGCAACACTTAATGCCGTGTCTGGCCAGTTGGATGTGAACGGGGGAATTGAGGCTGAAAGCCTGTCGGTGATGGCAGCTACCAACCTGGTCAATACCGGTATTTTGCAGGGCGCGAACTCTGTCATACTTGAGGCGCAGAGCATAGAGAATTTGGGTGTTGTGAATGCCGCAATTGGATCTACAGTGTTACAAGCGCAGGCCATCACCAATTCTAGCACGGTTTTTGGTGCGACGGATGTGCAGATTTACGCAGATGCCTCTGTCACGAATTCCGGCGCGGTCCATTCGGATGGTTTCGTGGAGTTGGGCGGGCAGTTCGGGGTCGCAAGCGACAGTTTCACAAATACCGAGACCGGGGAAATCATCGCCACAGGCGATGTGGCTTTGCGGTCAGACGACCTTATCAATCACGGTGTTCTGGCCTCCTCCGATGCGCAGCTTTTCATCGAGACTGCGGGTGATATTTCAAATACCAGCACCGGGGTGATCTATGGCGACATCCTGATCCAGCTAAATGCCGATGGCGTGATCGAGAACACCGGTGGCGTCATCCTGGGTGGTAAAGATATCGTGGTGGCAGGGTTGTCAGGCGCGTATGCGACAAGATTCACCAACAATGCTGCGGGACTTGTTGAAAGCCTGGGCGGGGATATCTCGCTGGCGGCTGAAACGATCGAGAACATCGCAGAGGCCCCGACCATAACAGAGACGTCAACGACGTCGACCAACAGTAACCGAACGGGAGATTGTGGTGGGCGTGAACGAAATTGCACCACCACTACCACTACCACCTCGATCACTACGCAAAGTGTCGTATCAGAACCCGGCAGCCCGGCCCAAATCATATCTGCCGGCAACATCACGCTGGCCGGGACAGATGCGATTAATGCATACAGCCTGATTTCGGCTCAGGGCGACATCACACTGGCGCTGAACAGCCTTCAAAACGAAGGCATGGATGTGAACGAGACGACGGATGTAACAAGATCCGTCCACAGGTTTAAGCGAGACTGTTGGTGGATCACTGGTTGGTTTTGCGAAGTTAAAAGAGATTCCACCAGAACCACTATTTTACCATCTGTGGTCACACCAATCGGACCCCCCATCTTCTCCACCATCGAAGCGGGCGGTACCATTGCAGGAACTGTGACCGGCTATGTCATCAATGGCGCTGTCACTGACGGCACAACGCCAACGACCCAAAGGGAGGAGGGAGATAAGGACTACTCCCCCACCGCGCCGGGTGATGCGTCCAACCGTCCGCTCACCGGTGACATTTCTGACCTGGACAGCTCGGCCATAGGCAATCCAAACCTATTTGTCGAAAATACCGACCCGGACGCGGACTTTCTTCTGGAAACACGCTTTGATTTTATCGATCTGGATCAGTTCAAGTCGTCTGACTATTTCTTCGTGGCGCTTGGCATCGATCCGGAGTCCTATGCGACGCGATTGGGCGATGCTTATGTTGAAACGCTTTTCATTCGCGAACAACTCTTTGATCTGACCGGCACACGCTTGTTAGAGCCAGGCGTTGATGAAGCCGCGCAGGTTCAGGCGATGTATGACAATGCGGTTGATGCTGCGGTGGCGCTGGAGCTTGTGCCGGGTGTGGCCTTGTCACCTGATCAGATCGCCGCGCTGACCGATGACATTGTTTGGCTTGAAGAAACCATGGTGGATGGCCGTATGGTCCTTGTTCCGCGCGTCTATCTGGCTTCCTCCTCGTCGCTTGAACGCAGCCAGAGTGGTGCGCAGATCGCCGCCTTTGATGTTCAAGTTTTCATTGGCGAGTTCACCAACACAGGAGCAATTTCTACCGATGGCGATCTCCGCCTGACGGTCGAAGGGGATCTGAACAATATGGGCGGTACGCTTTTTGCGGGTGACACACTGTTTGCGGATGTGTCGGGTAGTCTATCGTCCATTTCGGGCCAGCTTTCCGGTGCCGACGTATATCTGAGCGCACGCGATGTTACCATTGAAACCGCTGTCAATCGCAGCGAACGAGACAATGGATATCAGGATGGCGTCGCGGTGCAGTCCTCGGTGGCGGCCTTGAACAGTCTTACGATTCAGGCGGACGACACAATTGCGCTGGTCGGCGCCCGGCTAGACGCGGGAAGCGATGTGGAAATTCTAGCGGGCGGGGACATTCTGGTAGGTGCACTTGGCCTTGAGGGTGAGGTCGGCTCAAACCTCGCACCTGATCTTATCGTTCATGATTCAGTCACCCATCTGATAGGGTTTATAACGGCAGGAAACAACTTGACGATCCACTCCACCGGCACAGACGGCGGGGGGGATGTGACAATTGAAGGCGCGCAACTCACCGCTGAAGAAACACTTTCGGTAGTCGCCGATCAGGGCAGCGTTGGTGTCTTTGCTGTTGTTGATACCAGCCAGGATCTGATCGTGTCCCCCAAAAACTCGCTTTTCGATGAGAACGGCGTGCGTGTGGATGCCAAATATCTGGACAACACCGCACTTCAGGCCAACCTGAATGCCGGGGTCGATGTTTTGATTCAGGCTGCAGATGCGGTAGCGGTGGTCGCTTCCGACATTGAGGCCGGTGAAGATGTCGCATTGCTGGCAGGCGGGGATATACTTGTCGGTGCCATAGCGCTGGAAAGCGAAACTTTCGAGCGGTACCACAACAAATCCTCAGGCAATGGCTCTGCGGCGGGTGCTTTGGCGATCGCAAGTATCGTTTATGGAGGCAAAAAGGAAGGGTCCTTTTCCACCGAATCCGTCGACTACGCGACCAGTTCCATTGCAGCGGGCAACAATGTGACAATCCAGTCAACCGGCGCCAACGGAATCGGGGATATCACCATTGAAGGCGCAGATATCGCGGCACGGCAGTACCTTTCCGTGGTCGCCAACCAGGGTGATATCAATCTGCTCGCGGTTGCGGATACTCACTATACGGATGCGAAATTCAAATCGAGCGGTCTGTTTTCCAAATCCGAAACCCGCGATCAGAGCTTCACACTGACAAACCAGGTGACAACGCTAACCGGGGGGGTTGGGATCAATGTTCTGGCAGCGGGCGCCATATTGGCCGAGGGCACAGAATTCATGGTGCCTGGCGTCTCTGACGCCGTGTCGGGAGATGATAGCTTGGCGGCAGACGGGCTGCAACTCACCAGCGTCTATGGTGACACGGTTTTCACGGCCGTTACGGATGTACAATCCAGCGCTTCGTATAAAAAGTCTTCCGGGTTCTTCGGCCTTTTGGGTAGCGAAAGTGATATCAGATCGCTGAACACAAATGCAGTGGGCGCAACAGCGGATGTGGGGGGAGATATAGGTATCACCTCGGGTGGTGATCTGATCCTTACAGCGGTGGATTTCAAAGCCGATGGCAGCTTCAGTACTGACGTGGCGGGCAGTACAACTCTGCTGGCAGCGATCGATACCAGCTATACTGCGGTTGATACGATGAACAACAATGGTGTCACGATCAAAACCACCACCACAACGGATTATCAGGAAAGCGTGAGCTTCAACTCGATTGACGCTGCAGGTGGGGTCGATTTTGACGACGACAGTCATGTGACATTGGCCGGGGTGCGCGACCCGATGATTGGCAGCACCCATGCCGCTAGCCTTGTGGGGGCAAAGGGAGAGAACTTGGGTGTTGCTGCGCTGTATCTCGACCCTTCTGATTCTGACCTTTCCAATGACCAATCGTCCGGGACCAGCCCGGACGCGTCTGATTGGCGCCGCGATCTTGATGTGGTCACTGCAGCTCTTCCTACAGGGCAGGATGGCAATGGGTATCTGTATCTTGACGGTCTGACCAGTCGTGAGGGCACCACCGTCGACGCCATCACTTTGATCGATGACCAATTCTATGAAGAGGATACGGTGCTGAACCCTGCGTTCAAAGCGGCATTGGCCATTGCCGTGTCCGCTGCCATCGGGAACTTTACCGTAGTTGGTCAACTTGGATCGTTACTTGGGAATAGCACCACATTCGGCTCGGCCCTGTCCACCGCGGTATCAACCACGGCGACAACAACGGCTTCCGCTTTCGTGGTGGAGAGTACGGCTGGTGTCGTTACCGGCGACTTTGATCTGGACGACATCGTAAAACAGGCGGTGACCGCCGGTGTTACTTCTGGCGTGACGGCGGGTCTGACGACCGGTATCAATCTGGGGGAAATTAACCCGCTTTCCGATACCAGTTGGGCCAACACATCCGCCTTCCAGGGAGTGAGCTTTGGCGAGGCGCTGACGGTAAACGCTCTGCTGGAAACAACCCTGGATGCAGGCATTCGGGCCGGATACGCCGCTAAGACCAACGATGATGTCAATTTTGGTGACGCCTTCCTCAGCGGCTTGCAATCGGACGTGACCAATATGACTATGGCCGACCTGCAGATGGGAATCGGCGATTGGGCGGAACTCAACGGCGGCGAAGGGACCATTGGCCATATCGCCCTGCATGCTGCGGTGGGGTGTGCTGCTGCGTCCGCGCTTGAGGGCAGCTGCGCATCCGGCGCGACGGCCGCCGGGGCGCAGGCGGTCTATGCCGGGATCCTAGGTGATGCTCGCGATACGATGACCGAGACGGAAGAAACCTCCGCCAAACAAACAGCCCAGTTAGTCGGTGCTTTTGTCGGCTACGCCACCTCGGGTGGGGAGGCCGTGAACGTCGACAACGCCGCAAATATCGCCCAGTCGGGGCTGGAGAATAACTATCTGAACCATGCCGAAGCTTCCGCGCTAGAACTCATGCGCGAGGACCTTGCTGATTGCGCGCAAACTGCGAGCTGTTCTGAGGCAGATATAGCGCTTCTGGAACAGGGTATCGATCGGCTTGAAACCCTTGATGAGGCGCGGGACACAGCGCTACGGGATGCCTGCTCCTCCGATCCGCAGGGTAGCGCTTGTAAGGGTTTTGTGACCGAAGCGTTGCTTGCAGCAGAATACTACGCTTCTCCTGAAAGTCAGCTGACCGGGCCGCAATTGTCGGGTTATGGAATTCTGGAACAGCGTCTTGAAAATGGGATGGAGGATCACCCGCGCGTTGATTTTGCGGAAGATGTGTACAGCCATCGCGACGATATCATCGCGCTTTTGTCGGAATTCGAGGCAACCACCCTGCAAACCCAACAGGAGCTTGCCCAAGGCGATGGGCTGGCGGCTGGCGCCGCGTTGGGGGCCGCCACCCTAATCGCGGTTGGGCCACAGATTTCTGCGGCCTGTCTTGCAAACCCAATTTGCCGCGCTGGTCTCGCTATTACAGAGAGCGTTGATTGTGCATCAAGTTCAGACCCAACTTGTATCGCCCCGGGCCCAACACCGACACGCACAGGGCCAAACGTGCCATTGCGCGAAGCAGACGAAGTAGCTAACATCGCACCAAAGACGACAGTTGATCCGGGTACTGTTTATCAGGTTCGACTTGATCCGGCACATCCGGGTCGCCCAGACCCAGCGTTTTCTGTCGATACTTCAACCTTCACTAGCGGCGCGACTACCGCCAATGGTGGCACCCGTAATAGCAGGCAATTTTGGAATTCTTGGTCTAACAAATCGAACAATGGATTGAGCCAAGCCAATCAAACTGCAGTTGCAAATGGTAGGGCACCTGTTGTGGATGATGATTGGTTGAGAGTTTTTCCTGAGCATTCAGATTTTAGGGGGCAGCAGATCGTTCACCACCACATGGATTACGGGCAATATGCCATTCCCGTACCTCGTGGCGCCCACAATAACTCCCCCGGATTTTCTATTTGGCATCCTCCGCAAGGTTCAGAATGATCGAGAATCTTAATGAAGCGTTGTTGTTTTATGCTGAGCGCAAAGAAGAGTTTGTGTCGTTTGGTGCGGCCATACTGAAGCGTCGAACTGGTCAACTGGAAGGTCTCAACACCGTTGTCGAGAAGCTGGGGTTGCCTGATAGCTTTGCTTGTTGTGCTGCCGAGTTGTGCATGGAGAGGGTATCTTTAGGGTATTTTGATTTGTGTCCCGGCGACCCAGAAAGTCTCTGTAGCTCGCTTTTGGCATTAAATGAGGATACCAGAAACCCTAGTTTGCCTAGCAACTTGCTTAGCGTTGCGGGGTTTGATGCAGATCTCATAGCAGTCGCCAAAGGCGAGCCGTATCATGCAAATGGTACAGTGTTTTACGTTGACGTTACCAGTTCACCTGTTCCGCAGATCGCGGTCATCTCCGATAACTTCTCTGACTTTCTAATTATGGCGAGCGCATTGGATCAGGCTATTCTTGAGGGGCGCGATGACCCTGAGGCCGCTATCAATCAGTTGGCATCAAACCTCGGGTATGACGGTTATGCTGATAAGTGGCAGCTGATCGCCAGCATGGCAGTTTAGTCACTCTGCCTGTTCTTCGGTTGCTTCTGGCTTCTGATAGTTAGGCATATGTATTGCGCAGAATTTGGCGTTTGACTGATTGTTGATGGTTTGTCCGTCTGCTTGGTCGCACCAGCATGCGTTGTCGTCTTGGTGCCCGGTGCAACAACCTTGAGGCAAGGCGAGGAGGTTGTAGAGGCCACAAATAATGCACGGGTTGGCGAAAGAGCCGCTGAAAAGATAACTTGGGTAGACGAAAATGCGGGCATGAACACCGCTGCACGCAACTATGATGATGGCGCTACAGGTGCTCGTTCAAATGTTGAAACCCAAAGACGTCAAGCTCCAGCATTGACTCGAACAACGGAAGATGGCGGTACAGCTATGGTTCGCTTTGATGGCGTAGATGGCGACGTTCTAATTGACCGGAAAGTTTCAGTTGTTACAACTACAAAGGCTAAAAATCAGGCGACACGCCAATCGACAGCGTTGGCAGAAAACGGTCTTACTGCACGCTGGGAAGTTTCCACACAAACTCAAGCCAACAGAGCTAACAGGATGTTCAAAGAACTGGGCATAGAAAACATTACTGTGAAGGTGGTACCGCAATGAATGATGATACTATGAACAAGTTGGTCGAAATACTGTTGGATCAGCTATATCAGTTAGAAATCGCATCAGATGACCACGTAAACGAGGATTTTTCAATCCAACTGATGGAGCAAGCTGCTGCAAAGCTTCAACGACTTGATGCGGATCAGGCTCGAGCTTTTCTGGAAGTGGTGGATAACATGGCTCGCAAAACAGTCGACCAAGGTCAAAAAGAATACCTGCAAGAATTTGGCGATAACTTTGGCATCACTGATGTTTTAACTTAGGTTGCAAACACAAAATGATCAATGGAACACCGACCTACGTGAGAACAATAGATGTTGGACGCACAATTGGCACTGTTCGCCAGTCAAATGGCGGCGGAACAACGGCCAATCTATACGTTCAGACGGATAGTGCAGGTAACTTGATTACTGCATTTCCGGTGCCTTAAAGGAGGGTCGAACATGATTTTTCCCGAACGTGCCCATCAATATTCATATTACGCTGGTTACGTGTCAAAGACGAAACGAACGCAGCTTGATGAGGCATATCAACGTTTCTCCGAAATCTTTGGACGCAAGCCTGAGATTGCGGATATATTTGACCCTTGCCCATTTAATGATCGCTTAGAGCAGATAGTTAGAGGTTTCCAAATCTACGAAAAAACAAAGAAAGATGAACTAGTAAACCTGCTGGAAACTCAGATGAGCGAATTTTTCTATCTAGTTTCAGATTTTACTGTTCCGAACTCTGGCGATGGTCGAGCCTTTTTTGCCAAGGCTCACAATGGGCAGATCGTCTTGCAGTGCGACAGATCCTTTCAGTGTTTTGCGCTTGATGGTTCGCCATTTGACGTTGGCGAAGTTAGCTTGATGACGAAGAACGACTTTGCTCAACGGTTTGGGGATTTATCCCCAACTGATTGGCCATATAGAGGGAAACTAACTGTAGCCACTGAGTGTTAAGCAACCGCATGGGTTTTCTGCGTCGTATCAATACTTGATCGCTGCAGTGCTGGTGACTGCTTTGAGTGCGGCGGCTATGCCAATGGCACCATTTTCGAAAAGCGAAGTCGAATTTCCCCAGTATCAAGAAGCGGTCATAGATGAACACACGGATATCGACTTTGCAGCACGAGCACCACCGTTAGCTAGGACCAACGTTGCGTTCACAGGTGCTGCTGTTGTTTGCGGCGAGGAAAGCGCTCGATGATATCATTAAAGTTGATGCCGAGGCAGAGAAGGTTTGGCCGTCCCCACGATCAACAAGCTCGCTGTCTTCGGAGGTAACTGCAGTGCGCAAACAATTGAAAAGAAAAACTGTGAGAAGAGGTATGCTTCTCATGTGAGCAAACGCTCCTTTTTGCGTACTACAGCTACGCGGGCAAAAGCAGATTCATATGGGCCACCTGAAACTGAGTTTGGTTCCCACATGTGGCAAGTCCCATCAATCTTCGATCAGCGAGAAGTCATCGTCACTGCCAGGTTTATTTTTGCGATTTCTGGCTTTTCCCGTTCGTTTTGTGCTTTTGGGTACGTAATTGCCGTTTAAAGCCTTTTCGACCAGCCATGTCGCGTGGTGGTCCGGGAAGCCTTCGCCAAAGTGACGGATCAGATCGACGTACTTGAAGCCGAGGGCAGAAATCTTGCTGATCTCCTCGCTGGTCGATGCGTTTTTGACAACAAGGCCTCCGCCCTTGGCCGTCAGCATTACGTTATTTTCTGCCAGTGCTGCTGCGAGTTCATTCCACGACTTTGCAGCGGCAACCGCTCTGGCGATAATCAATTTCAGATCGCGTTTTGGCGCAGCGTCAGGCATCAGCGTTTCTGGGGCTGGAGAAACCTTATTTTTTGCGGGCGGTTCGCTCTCTTGTTCGGCTGGACAGTGCCTGGCGTTGTCCATCTGATCAAAATCGGGGGCTGTCTGCGTCTGCGGACTAAGTGAAGTTTCGGCAGTCTCAGGCCGGAAGATCAACTCTGGCAATACTGTCTCCCAGCTGTCACGCTTGTGGTAGTGTGCATAGTCTTCGCCACTGTCGACCTTTCGCCAGTTGATGATGGCCCCGATCTGACCAGAGATGAACGCATGCCCCTGGGGTGGTTTCCACGATTTGGCCATACGTCCGACGACGCGGTTTCTGGCGTCGAGCAAAACCCAATGAGGCTGTTGAAACACAAGGGAGAGGCTGTCCCCGACTTTGGCAGAACGAACAGCCGAATGCACCTCATGCGCATCTCGCTGCCGACCGGCGAATGACAGATCAACTGTATCAAGCGCAGGCATCTGGTATTTGACCGCGGGTAGGGCGATCTTTCCACGATCAGGTACCACGCGTCTGGCCAGTACTGACTCGGATCCAGTTTTCAGAAAAGGATGCTCTCCGGCTGTTAACACCATCAGGCTTTGCTGTGCACGGGTCATGGCCACGTAAAACAGGCGGCGAGGAGCTTCGGTATCTTCTTCTTTTGAAACCCTTGTCCAGCCGCCATTCAAAATAGCGACGTGGTCGAACTCAAGGCCTTTCGCCCTGTGCGCCGTCAGCAAAAGCAGCCCGCGCTGTTCGCCGCGTGTATCTCGCGACCACTCGGCAATCCATTCAACGATGTCGGGCACTGGCATTTCCTTGGTACCCAATTCCCGAGCCAATTCGGCCACACCCTCGGCGAGCAAATCCACCCATTTGTTGCGAGCCTGTTCATTCAGTACCATGAGGATATCCTGAATACTTAGTAACTCGCCCTGTTTCTTGCGCAGCCCCGACACCAAGCATTGGGTTTCTAGGAGGCGCCAAACATTCGGAAGATCTTCGTTGGCCATGTCTACGCACAGCCCCTGCGCTTCGGCGTAGGTCCGAACCGCATCCAACGTTATCCAGTCTCGGGAAATCACCGCTGCGCGAGACCAGCTCCAGCTTGGGTCCAGACGGGACAGGCGGATTAACTCATCGACGACTGCTACGGCCTGCGGCATATCACCTGTTGGAACATCAAGAAGTTGGACCCGACCATGGGCAACGGAATCTGCCTTCTCTAGACGCCCACCCCTCGGTTGGGACACCCGTGCCTGATTGATCCTGATTTCGTGATCGATCTTCATCCGGTCAGGTGCTTTCGAAATGACCTCGTTGGCCGCCGCGATAATATGTGACGTTGACCGGTAATTCTCGATCAGAAAAGACGGTCTGGCCTTGTAATCTTCTTCAAACCTGCGGATGAATTCGACTGAAGCTTTGTTGAAGGCGTAGATATTCTGGTCGTCATCGCCAACAGCAAACAGGCTGAGTTTCAGATCGGCATCTTCCAGAGAGCGGCCTGCCACTGCAGAAATGAGCGCGTAGGCCTCAGGGCCGATGTCTTGATACTCATCCACGAGAATCCAGCGAAATCCCTGTATCAGGCTATCGCGTTGTGCCTCGGCCTCGGTTTTAGTCAGTCCTTCGGGACTGAGCTGGCGGACCGCTTCCGTGATGATATCGTTAAAGTCCTTTGTGGCAGCCTGAACCCCCGCGAAACTGGCACCAACCAGTTTCATTGCAAGCGAATGGCAGGTCGAAATCGTGACCCCCGCCGCATCATCACCCACCAGCGCTCGTAGCCGGACGCGGATTTCAGCAGCTGCATGGCGGTTATAGGCCAAAACTAAAATACCGCGCGGGTCCTCGCGCTTCATCCGCAACAGATAGGCGATCCGGTGCACCAAAACGCGGGTCTTCCCCGATCCGGGACCCGCCAGAACCAATACATTGGTCTGTTCCCGGTCATCCACGACGATGTCCTGCTGAACTTTGTTGCCCAGGTCTTCCACAATGGCGGTCCAGGACTTGCTGGTCGTTTGTCGCCTGACCTCGCGTGCCATGCCCGGCATCCAGCGTTTCATGAACTGCTCTTTATTGAGCAGAAAGTAGTCCTCTGACAAACGCTCAGCATCCGCCATCTTTTCCAGACCTGTTTCTGCATAGGTTGCCATGACATGGGTCTGAAGCGTCTGCTCGGCGTAATGCTCCTCCAAAGGCAGGAAGTCCGATTGCGTGAACTGGCCACCCTTTGGGTTCAGAAAGACTGTCATGGCAGGGCGGAACACAGTCAACCCTTTACCCAGTGTCAGCACGCCTTGCTCATGCATCCAAAGCAGGGCGCGTTCCAACAACTTGGTCATGTCACTCAGGCCGCTGGATTTCAGAACCGCATCCTGTGTGAGTTGCGCCAGTAGATCACCAACAGTGGTTTCTACCTGCAAGTCTTTGCCGCGCGTGCCTTTTTCGAGTCGCCCCGTCAGAAACTCCAGCAGAATCTCGGCTGCTTGCCACCGAAGTTCAGCAGTCCGGAAAATCGTGTCCCATGACCGTTCGAGCGTAATGTTCAGGGTGTTCCGGCTGATCTTGCGGAGCCGGATATTCCCTTTGCCGCCATCCTGCCCCTTGCCATCCCGCGCGATTCCTCGGATTAGTTTGTCGATCACGTCGGGGCGGGCGTCTGCATGATCCTGATCGCGCAGTCGCTGGCAGGTCTCCGACAGGTTCAGCGGCATCGGGGCGTCCTGGTCGGCATCCGGTGCCAGCTCGCGAAGCAACGCGACAAGAGCGCGTTCCAGGTTTGCGGCCTGCGTCACGCGCGCAGAAGAAGACTGCGCTACGCCGATATGGATGAATACCGTCATCGCAACATCGTTGCGCGCGATGCCAAAGCTTTCGAGATTGGCCATCGCCTTGGTCAGTGCGCCTGGTGTCAAGCCGCTGACACCACAGAGTTGATCCGTGGAAACCCCTTCATCCGCCGGGGCCGAGATCAGATGTTGAACGATGGCTAGCAATTGTTTGCGATGCGCATTTGTGATGCCCTCCTCTGGGAGCCGCTGTTTCGCCTCTTCCATTGTGTGGACTCTCAGTGAGGAAGGGAAAATCCGGACACGATTCTCTTCGCGCGAGACAAGCGTTGCTTCCTCAAGCCAGGACACCGCTGTCTTGACCCGTGTGTCATCTGTTGCACTGTCCCGCTCGAACTCGCGGTCCTTTTCAGACCGGACGATCTCTCCCGAGGTGGCGACGATCTTGCCGGTCTTGCGCGTGCGTTCGTCAATCCGACGCAGCGCTTTCAGGATGGCCCCGATTTCGTGCCGGGCAAGACGAGAGCTGGCCGACAGCCGGAACTGGCGTTCCACATCGTCTCCCGCGAACAACAAAACGCAGTGGGCGTCTTCGCGATCACGTCCGGCGCGCCCTGCTTCTTGCAGGTAGTTTTCCAGCGATCCTGGGATGTCGGAATGAACCACCAGTCGGATATCGGGTTTGTCGATTCCCATGCCGAAGGCATTGGTGGCGGCGATCACCCGCAGGTCTCCGACCCGGAACCGTTCTTGAACGTTGTGTTTGTCATCGGACCCAAGTCCGGCGTGGAAATGCGCTGCGTCCATGCCTTGCGACTTCAGAAACTCAGCAACGCGCTCGGTCTCCTTGCGCGTCGCGCAATAGACCACGGCACCGGATCGACCCTCCGATGGCAGCAGCTCTTCAATTACGTTCAAGACATCGGTCAGTTTGCTGTTCTTGGTCGTAGGTCTGACATTAAATGTCAGATTTTTCCGCGATGCCCCGCCATCAAAGGAAAGCAGCTGGACCCCAGCACGAGACTGGAAATGCTCTATGATGTCCGCAACCACTTCCGGTTTGGCCGTGGCCGTGAGGCAGAGGATCGGGGGTGGGGGCTGGTCGCCCGAGAACTCTTTGATGAACCGTCCCAGATACCTGTAATCCGGCCTGAAATCATGACCCCATTTCGAAACGCAGTGCGCTTCGTCAATGGCCCACAGGCCGATCTCGCGCTGTGAGAGAGCCGAGCGGATGGATGTACTGCGCAATTGCTCGGGCGAGATGATCAGCATGCCCGCATCTCCCATGCGGACCTTGTCCAGCGCATCCTGCCGTTCTGGCATGGACATCCGACCATTGACGGTAACGGAACAGGAAATACCTGCCCGTTCCATCCCTTGTACCTGATCAGCCATCAGGGCGACCAACGGTGATATGACGACAGTCAGTGCACCGATCTTATCGAACCGGGACAGCGCGGGTACCTGATAGCAAACGGATTTTCCTGTGCCAGTCGGCAGGATCCCCAGCAGGCTGGTTCCGGACATAGCTTCATCGACAATGCGCTCCTGTAAGGAACGACCATCCGGGTCGACAGGCTGGGAGCGAAAACTGTCAAACCCGAACCACCTGTTCAACGCGCGGACTGGGTCATTCTGTTCCGCACACCACTGGCAGTTGGGATCTTTGCAGGATGTATCTCTGAGATGCCGGACAATCAGCGACGCCTCGCGGAACTGCGCCCGGACCCACGGCGGCATGACCGAGTCCCCGCCCGCTACGGTGATCCAGGATAGCGCATATGCCATAGGCCACCCGTTTCGAGGATTGCTAAGCCGCCCCAGAGTCTGTTCGATCCGTTTACCACAAGCCCGACCGTCCAGCATCCGACGGATAGCGGCGACGGCTTCATCCTGCGGTGGGCAATTGGCTTTTCGTAGGTACTTGAAAACGGCATCAAACCCGCTCGATTGATCCGTTCGGGTAGTCAGGTAATGATAGGTTGCAAGCGCATCTGGTTCGCTTTTGGCGAGGTTTTGAAAGGCGTCGAGTTGATTGGCGAACACTTCAAAGACAAGCCGGGCGTCAAGTTCTGGATCATTGATATGCCCTGCAGCCAACCGCCCGTCCTGATAGTGTTTGACCAGATGGTGGTAGGGGTTGCGTGGGAAGGCCAGCGGGTTCAACCACAGTGTATCAATTGGTGCCTGCATGATCTGAGCCAGCCGTGGTCTAGCAGCGATCAGGTGTTCCATATCGTGGTGCAGGAAATTGTGGCCAATCGGATGCGCGATGTCAGCAATGGCGTCTTCCAGGCGGTCGAGGTTTTGCTCCAGCGAACCGGTTCCGGAATTTAAAGCCGGTTGGTCATCGTTTCGAACTGCCGCGAAAGCAAAGACCTTGGCGTTCCTGGGATCCACCTCCAGATCGATGGACAGGCATCCAGATAAAAACTCAGTATGTCGACCGTTCATCAAGACAGCGCATTTGTTCAAAGGTTATTGATAGAAATACCTTTTTGAGAACATACACAACCCGGACGGGAAGGATTCTTTCGCAAGCCCTGGCCCTATTTGACTGATCAATCCCCGCATTAATAGTCAAGCTCTATCGTAAAATAGAAGATAGGAATTGGCGCTTCGACGTACTGTTGTCTGATGTGTTCAATTGTTAACATCACGCGAGGCGGGCAACGTTATGACCGGTGCCAGCCCCAAAGCGGACGCGATCTAACAGGACAATGACTAGTGAGCGTCCGGAAGGGCGGGCGGGAGGACGAAGCCGCTATCGCGGCAATGGCGCTTGTTTCTGGCGTAATGAACCCATGCTGACTGCGCGTATTTTGCGATCTTGATGACCTGTCTGACGATTGGGGTTTCTCAATCTGATGACAGGAGGTTCCCATGACAGAGG
>NZ_JBKQXN010000276.1:0-326 GCF_046762905.1 Yoonia sp. R2-816
AGTACTACTGCCTTTTTTTCAAAAGGCGGGGCCCTAAGTCATTGAAAACACCAGCTGCGCAAAAGACAGGCGGGGGCCCCCAATCACGGCGCCCCCCCCAACCCGCGGTGGGGCGGTTTTTTTAGCGCCCGATAGGGTTTAATTCGTGGGCACCCCCCCTAAGGGGGGGGCGGGGTGACCCGCATCAACCCCGCTCTGGCGCATAACAAACCGGACCACTGTGGGTTGGGGGGGGCGCGGCGATTGGGGCCCCCCGCCTGTCTTTTGCGCAGCTGGTGTTTTCAATGACTTAGGGCCCCGCCTTTTGAAAAAAAGGCAGTAGTACT
>NZ_JBKQXN010000277.1:0-2026 GCF_046762905.1 Yoonia sp. R2-816
CGGCTCAGGCTCGCCACCGGCCAGTGGAACAACCGCCCATTCGCCATCGCGCAGCGTGTCGTTGCGCACGGCATTCATGCGCCAGGTCTTGTTGTTCTTGTCCGTGAGCGTGATCGAGAAGTACTCGGCCTTGCTGCGTTCACTGACTGCGCGCCACATAGCTCCCACCCGCATGATGTTGCCACGCGGTGTGCGGAAAACGACATGGTAGTCCGGGTGATTGTCTTTCGTCTTGTGCGGGTTGGGCACCACCTGCAGACCTGCAATGTCGAAGGTGAGGGTGGAGACAGCCAAGTTGTAGCCAGTTGCGCTTTCGATGAGTTTGCCATTCAGCATGAGTTCAGTCCTTTGTCTGAGAGTTTCCGCTTGCGCCGTGGCGCAAGCTCTTTCCGATCCCTCCTGGGATCACACAAAGCGAAGCCCCCTTTCCTCTTTCATGCTGACGATGGCACCTCCGTGGAACGTGTGAAGGCTGTTTCCAACCCCTCGACCTGCACGTCCTTCCCTTTTATCTGAATGGAGATATTGGACCCCTTGCGGCGGATCCACCAAAGTTCCCGGGCAATGATCCGTTGGACCTGGTTCAGATGCACATCATCAATGCCGGAGAGATACCCGATCACTTCATCTTCAGCCTCATCGGTGAACCACCGAAGCTGGGTGTCATAGGATTCAGCATCTCCATCATAACAGGGGCAAAAGAGTGCTGCGGTGAAGAAGGCGAGAAGCCCATCATACGTTATGGTCGAGGTTGCGGTCAAACAGAGGACCGTCTCATCGATCATCGTTGCATCGAGGTCAGCAAACAGTATGCAATCTGTCTCGATCTCCCAGGGTGAGATGTCGGGTCCTGTTCGCAGAGAGCCAAATACGGATAAGCTGTCTGGCCGCGCAATGATGCTGGGCAACTCACCAAGAGTGTAAGACGTCCGGCGATCGCCCGTGCCAATGACATAACCTGTCATCTTTAGGGTGGGCAAAGCATCGTACCAAGCATACCCGGCAAAGTCAGCTTGTGGCTTGAACACGAGATCCCCCTGCCCCGTTTGGGCTAGGGCGCGGGCAGAACAAGCTGGAGTGCCGTGCACTCCTGGACTTCAATGAGGGCGCGATAACGGCCGTGATGGACCTCAGAGAGTTCGGGCAAAGGCACGCCAAGCGTCACTCCATGAGAGTTCGCGTTGGTGTGCTTGCGTTTGAAGCACACATGAGCATTGCGATAGACGCCGATGCGGATACCCTTCCAGATCTCAATATGCGCGGCACCTTCGAGGTAGTCTGACCCACGTCTGCTATGTGTTGTGGCGCAGGCGTCCCAAAGTACACGCCTCATGAGCGAATATTGACGCGGTTCACTCCCCTAAACGCATATGATGTATTGCGGCAAACAACTGCAAGGAATCTCCCTGATGAAGACCGACCTCAAATCCATGACCCGCAAAGAGCTTGAGAAGCTCAAGGCCAATGTTGAGAAAGCGCTTGCGCGCGTTGAGAAGAAAGAAATGAAAGAGGCCCTGGCCGCGGCAGAGAAAGCCGCCAAGGCCCATGGGTTCTCTTTAGCCGAGATTACCGCTGGTGACGCGCCCGTAGCCAAGGCCACGCGCAAGGCGCCTAAGAAACCAAAGTCCCCCGGCGTTCCAAAATACGCCAATCCTGATGACAAGGCCCAGACCTGGACCGGCAAAGGGCGTCGGCCTGACTGGTTTGTTGCTGCTGTGGCCAGTGGCAAGACACCAGACGATCTGGAGATTTGAGCATAGTCACTTCGCTCGTCCCAATGAACCAAGCGGCATCCTACCAAGACTTGCGTTTGCTTCGTTTTGTGGGTGATCACGAGTTCCTATGACTACGCGAAGACGCGCCCAACATGCTGTAAATGGTTAGGAAACATGTGAACGGATCCGAGTCATACATCTCCAAGAACCGCCCCACTGTTGGCCTTCGACAGCCTCTGTTTCGCTTCGAGTAGATACTTGTCGAAATAGCCCGGCTCAGTGCGCGCACATAATTCCTAGTTATCGTTACT
>NZ_JBKQXN010000278.1:0-2428 GCF_046762905.1 Yoonia sp. R2-816
GCTAATCATCATCTGATTGACCTAACGGCCAACGCGCCTTGGAACGTGCTTGCTATTTGAGGGCATCACGCCCCAAGGCGCGCCACCAAGTGGCCGACTTTTGCTCCGCCACAGTGGCAGGGTTTTACGCCGCCGTTGACATGTTCAGGGCTAACCTAAGAGTGTTGTCCTTAGGCAACTAGGATCCGCCTGTACTTCCGTCGATTCCAATCGTAGGACCGTTTGACTAACGAAGCAGCTTGAGTCCGGGAGTGCGGATATTTGGCGTCCTGCGATGTGGCCGCGGACCGTCTCATACCACGAATGCTATTTTTCTCAGGTTGGCTCAGGTACGACTATAGGTAACAGAGTCTGCGAAGAAAATCATGAACTTCGTTTTCTACGATACGGAAACCACAGGAACGGACACGACGTTCGACCAAATTTTGCAGTTTGCGGCTGTTCTTACAAATGAAAAACTGGACGAGATCGACCGCTTCGAAACTCGATGTCGCCTATTGCCACACATAATTCCGGCTCCCGGTGCCTTGTTGGCGACGGGAATTCGGCCTGAAACTCTAGTCGACCGGAACCTTCCAACCCACTACGAAGCTATGCGTGAGGTTGGTCGAAAGTTGCGAGAATGGTCTCCAAGCGTCTTCATTGGATACAATACCCTCGCCTTTGATGAACCTCTGCTGCGACAGACGTTTTTCCAAACACTACAACCTGTCTTCCTGACCAATTCCAACGGAAACCAGCGTGCAGATGTTCTTCGCTTGGCTCAAGTTGCGGCCGCACTTTCCCCGAACTCCTTGGTTGTTCCCCTTAGTGATCGGGGGAAGCCAACCTTGCGCCTCGACAAGTTGGCCCCTGCCAATGGATTTTCACATGAAAACGCACATGACGCGTTGGGAGACGTTGAAGCAACCATTCACATTGCGAGGCTGATCCGAGAACGCGCTTCATCGATTTGGCAATCTATGATGCCTCTTGCAGACAAACGCGTTGTTCAGACCAGGCTTGCGTCAAAGAGTCCGCTGTCATTGGTCGAGTATCACATGGGGGTTCCGTCCATTTACCCGGTTGTTGGCTGCGGGCATCACCCAATGAACCCGAATATGCAGGCTGTATTGGATCTGAACCGAGATCCAGAGAGGATCTTGAGAATGACCGGGGACGAATTGTTCAGTGAGATGGCAGGTCCCAATCGGGCGCTTCGCACAGTATTCTCAAACAGAATGCCTGCTCTGCTCGATATTGGACATGCATCAGACCTGCCGTCGGCGATTGATCTGGGGGCTGAGACGATCGCGCGCCGCGCAGCCATGGTATCTGACGACAAAGAGTTCGCTGTGCGAGTAGGATCGGCGATGGAACAACGTTACCCGCCCTTTGAGCCTGCTCAGCTTGTGGAGCAACGGTTGTATGAGAGGTTCCCGAATAGTAGTGACCAGAAGCGAATGCAGGACTTTCACTTGGGTGGGTGGACTGGCCGCGCAGAGATTGCTGAAAGCTTCGACGACGATCGACTCCGAGAACTGGCGCGACGCCTAGTATTCTTTGACGCGCCTGAAGCGTTGAGTGAACGACAGAGGGCCAATCTGAGCCATTGGCTAATCAACCGTCGCCACGGAAGAGAAAATGTTGAGGCGGGGCGTACCGTGAAAGCCGCGCTAGAAGAGTTGGACAAGCTTTCTAGTGAGCGTGGCGAATGTGAGGCGATTGCCGAGATCAGATCCTGGTTCGCTGGGTTTGAAAAGCCAAACCGCTAACCAACTGATTTCATCGATCGGAGTAGCAAGATTTGTACTCACGCCCCCGTCTTCTGAAGGCTAAGCCGGCTTAATAAGCCCGCAACAGCACGATTTCTTAGAAACTGGCTTATCCTAAAAACCATGAGGCTGCCTAGCATTTGGGAGTATCCGAAACTCTGTGTATGAGGCTTAGCCCATGCGAGTTTGGCGGCTCATTTGTTGAACCGTTCTGGGTATAGGATAGCGAACTGATTGCGGGCAGCAACCCATTCTCTGACGGCCCTGCCTGTCTTCTCAAAACTGCGGATGGCCAGATAGATCAGCTTTGTCGCAGCATCATCAGTGGGAAAGCTACCGCGCGTTTTGGTGGTTTTTCGGATGACGCGGTTCAGGCTTTCAATCGCATTTGTCGTGTAGATGATTTTGCGCACTGCTGGTGGGAAGGCGAAGAACGGGATGACTTCTTGCCACGCGCGTCGCCAGCTTGGAGCGATTTGTCACTTGGCACTTAAATCTGAGACCGCGCCTTCAATGATTTCAGCGGCTTGCGCGAGCACCTAATATGAGACTGGGCAGTTAACTTGAGACTGACGTTTGTAACTTAGCACTTTAACTGAGATTGATGCTCCGAAGTTGAATTGATGCCGAACTGCCATGACCGCCCCACTTGCCGACGAGATCGACCATCTGAG
>NZ_JBKQXN010000279.1:0-500 GCF_046762905.1 Yoonia sp. R2-816
GCTAATCATCATCTGATTGACCTAACGGCCAACGCGCCTTGGAACGTGCTTGCTATTTGAGGGCATCACGCCCCAAGGCGCGCCACCAAGTGGCCGACTTTTGCTCCGCCACAGTGGCAGGGTTTTACGCCGCCGTTGACAGCATGCTTCAAAGCCGAGACGATCAACCCGCGGGCCACACCTGGGTCGCGGAACCGGACCTCGGATTTCGCAGGATGCACATTTACATCCACCAGAGTAGGCTCGCAATCTATGAACAGCACCGCAGCGGGGTGGCGGTCGCGACTGAGAAAATCGGAATAGGCGGCCCGAAGCGCCCCGATGAGCAACTTGTCACGTACCGGACGGCCGTTGACGTATAGGAATTGCGACACCGCAGCGCCCCGCGAATAGGTTGGGAGGGCCGCATATCCGTAAAGCCGAAGTCCATCCCGTGTCCCATCGATCCGCAATGCGTTGTCCGCAAAGTCACGGCCTAAAACCTTTGCGAGCCTTGCGTG
>NZ_JBKQXN010000280.1:0-3550 GCF_046762905.1 Yoonia sp. R2-816
CTCAAGATGGCCGATATTGGTCTTCACCGAGCCGACCAGCAGCGGATGCTCCGGATCGCGGCCTTGCCCGTAGACCGCTAGCGCTGCGCGCAGCTCGATCGGATCGCCCAGCGACGTCCCCGTGCCGTGCGCCTCAAGATAATCCACATCCGCCGGCTGAAGCCCCGCGTTGGCCAGGGCGTCCTCGATCAGAGCCTGCTGGGCCGCACCGCTGGGGGCCGTCAGACCGTTGCTGGCGCCGTCATGATTGACCGCACTGCCCCGGATCACCGCATGGATGCGATCGCCGTCGCGCTCCGCCTCCGACAGACGCTTCAGCACCACCACGCCGCAACCCTCGCCGCGCACATAACCGTCCGCAGACGCATCAAACGTCTTGCACCGGCCGTCTGCCGACAGCATGCCAGCACCGGTGAACGCCACCGTCAGCGCCGGTGTCAGCATGGCATTGACGCCGCCGGCCAGGGCCAGATCCGCCTCGCTCCGCTGCAGACCCGCCACCGCCTGATGCAGCGCCACCAGCGACGACGAGCAGGCCGTGTCGAGCGCCAGCGCCGGGCCCCGCAAGCCCAGCACATAAGACAGCCGGCCAACCGCCACGCTGTTGGCGTTTCCCGTGCCGACATAAAGCCCGGTATCACCGCCCGCACCGGTCCCGCCGTCCTGCGCCTGGCGGACCAGGCCGTCATAGTCGTGCGTGCTGATGCCGAAAAAGACGCCAGTACGGCTGTTCCGCAAACCATCCGGCGACAGCCCGGCGTGCTCCAGCGCCCGCCAGCCGGTCTCCAGCAACAGCCGCTGCTGCGGGTCCATCAGCATCGCCTCGACCGGCGCAATCCGGAAAAAGCCCGCATCGAACCGGTCGATACCCTCGATGAAGCCGCCCTCGGGCGGCGCCGCGACCGAAGCCGCGTCCCAGCGCCCAGCCGGCACCGGACCGATGCCGCTGCGGCCGTCAAACAGCAGATCGCTGAAGCTCTCCAGACCCTCGTTTGAACCCGGAAACCGGCAGGCCAGACCGACAATCGCGATCGGCTCGTCCGGCCGGGAGACGGTCTGCCACGCCGTTCCGGCCTCGGTCCCGCCCTCGGCGCCGAGATAGGCCGCCAGCGCCCGGATGGTCGGCAGATCGTAGAGCTGGCCCGGCTCCAATGCCACACCGAGCGCCTGGGCGATCCGCCCCATCAGTTGAATGCCGGCCAGCGAATCGATGCCCAGCTCACGCAGCGCCACATCGACCGGAACCTCCTGCGGCATCCGGCCGACCGCTTGACCGACCAGGCTCCGCAGCCAGCCTTCAAGGGCAGCTCGGTCACCCGCCGCCGGCGGTGGCTCCACGTCGCCCGCTATGTCTCGATCATCATCGCTGGCTGGTGCCGGACGCTCCCAGCGCGCCACCTCAGAGAGCTCACCGGACAAGAACAGCTCACGTGCTCGACGGCGCCGGATCTTGCCCGACGTCGTCCGCGGCAGACTGACCGGCCGGATCAGCACGATTGCATGTGGCTCGATCTCATGCTCCGCGACAATCGCCTGGCGGATTGCCGCGGACACCGCGTCGCCGTCAAGCTTGCGCATCCCGTCCCGCTTGACCTCCTGCACCAGCACCAGCCGCTCTTCCACCATCGCTGGCGCGCCCGACGCCACGACCGTACCGTCGGCCCTGGTCTCGACCGCAAAGGCCGCCGCGCGATCCTGGGCGACCGAAACATGGGCATCGGTCGCGGTCATCTCGATGTCCTGGGCATAATGGTTGCGACCGCGAATGATGATCATCTCCTTGATCCGACCCAGGATGAAGACCTCGCCGTCGACTAGGGCGCCCAGATCGCCGGTGCGCAGATAGCGTTTGCTGCGACCGCGCACGCCCTTTATCCGGGCCCGAAAGGTGGCCTCGGTCAGGTCGGGCTTTTCCCAGTAACCCTGGGCCACGCTCGGTCCCGACAACCAGATCTCGCCGACCGCCCCTGCGGCCACCTCACGGCAGGTCTCGGGATCGACAATGCGCAGATCGTGGTCCGGAATGATTGACCCGCATCCGACCAGCCGGGTCGTCGCCGTCAATCGGTCAGGTGCGTCATCGCCGCACGCCGATACATCAACCGGCGTCAGCCCCCCCCGGGACTGCAAAGTTTCCGTCGAAGCCTCGATCACTACAGGGGCGGCTTCGCGCTCAGCGCCGGTCGCCATCAGCGTGATCTCCGCCATGCCGTAGCAAGGATAAAGACTGGCTGCGGCAAAACCAAACGGCGCGAACCGCTCGGCAAAGCGCCCGAGTGTCGTGGCGCGTACGACCTCCGCCCCGTTTCCGGCGAGCGCCCAGGCAGACAAATCGAGCCCATCGCCATCCACTGCCAGATCGGACGCGGCGACACACAGATCGTAGGCGAAGTTCGGCGCAAGGGAGAATGTGACCCGCGCCTGTGAGATCATGCGCAGCCAGCGCATCGGCTGCTGCAGGAAGGCCGCCGGTGACATCAAATGGCAAGGAAAGCCGCTGTTGAGCGGCTGCAGGATGCCGCCGACAAGCCCCATGTCGTGATAAGGCGGCAACCAGAACGCCCCGACATCACGCCTGCCCAGTTGCAAATGGCTTTGCATGGCCTTTAGATTGGTTATCAGGTTACCCTGACTGACCATCACGCCCTTGGGCGCGCCCGTGGTGCCGGAGGTGTATTGCAGGAATGCAAGGTCGCCGGACCGGCAATTAGGATCGACCCAGTCGGCGGCCGCCTCGGCGTCGATCGCATCGACCGCGATCCGACGCGGCAGCAAGTCCGCGCCATCCGCCCAACCGGCCAATCGGCCCGACAGATCCGACGGCGCCAGGATCGCCGACGCCCCGGCATCGGCCAGGATCGACATGAGCCGGCCCATATGTTTGGTATTGCCCGGCGGATAGGCCGGCACCGCCACCACTCCGGCCAGCTGGCAGCCGAAGAACGACGCGATATAGTCCAGACCCGGCGGGCACAGGATCACCACCCGGTCACCGGCCGCACAGCCGGCCTGCACCGTCGCTGCGATCGCCATGGCGCGCTGCTGCAGCCCGGCATAGCTCAGCCGCTGCTCTACAGGCGGCCCTGCCTTCCGATAACTGTAAAAGGTGAAGCCATCCCGGTTGCCGTCGTTCTCCGCACGGTCCCGCAGCAACGAAGCCAGCGTCCGCGGTGCGCGCAGTCGCGCCACCAGCCGACGTCCTCGACCCGCCTTGCCTGGGGCTTTCGTCTCGTTATCGACCGTGTCGTCACGCGGATTGGGTCGGTTTGTGTTGTCATCCATCTCGTCATCCTATCAATGACTTGAATGTAATCGGTCTGCCGGTCGGGAAATGGTCACTTCGGGCCGTTGCTTTCCCGATGCCGGCTCTTCACGAAATGCCGGCCAACTTAGCGACTGTGCCTGGCGTGTGTCATCATCATAGGCCGAAGCCGGAAATGCTATCTCGTGAAGCTTAGCCGTCCCTAAAAAATCATAGTCTGCTGCAAAGTCCCAAGGACTGCGGGCGCAATTGAAATGAAGAGCCAAGTCAGCTCCCATTCCGACGTAA
>NZ_JBKQXN010000281.1:0-283 GCF_046762905.1 Yoonia sp. R2-816
CCGTTGTCGGCCTGTTGCAGGAACGCTGCGATCTTCTTCATCTGATGGACGCCGGTCGGAAAGACCTGGCCCTGTTCATAAAGAACGGATCGCAGCGCATTGATCTGTTCAGTGCGCTGGCGCACCAGACGGTCGCGTGAATGGAACACAACGCCCCGGGCGATTTGCGCGTTGCTTTTGGGTTCCACAAACCGCATCTCCGGGCGCTGCGCCGCAATCACAATCGCCTCAGCATCAGCCGCATCATTCTTCTGCCGTTTGACGAATGGCTTCACGTATTGTG
>NZ_JBKQXN010000282.1:0-14946 GCF_046762905.1 Yoonia sp. R2-816
CCATCGGTGCCACAGCGGCTGCGCCAGTCCTTCGAATTTGCCGCGACCAGCGCGCCCCTGTCGCGGCAGACAACTGGAGGCGGCGGGATGCCTCTCTGCCTGACAGCCCTTCCTCAATCAATCGTGCAAAACGATCTCGCAATTCCATCGGCAACGGTGCTGGCATGATCAATCCTCCCAAAAAGGGTGAATCACAGATCATGTCTCAGGGGAATCCTGCCGACTCAAACTTTTATCGAAATGCTTTAGGCGCGATCATGGACTGGACGACACACAACGTCCTGAGCTAGCGGTTGTTCGTGCTTACTTCTGCGTGGATGGCCTATGTGCCTATCCAATTGGCCCTTAAACAAAGAGAAATTCGTCCACTAATTCTACGCGAAACACGACGTCCTCGTAATCAAGATCACCGCCTCCCGTCAGGTCCTCAAAGCCAACGGTAATGGCTTCCCCTCCAACATCCACGCCAGAAAGCGCGTGCTGAACGCCGTCTGAATTGAGGTCTTCAGAGAAGCTGTGGAACACCATTTCATCAACAGAGGTGCCGTTGACCGCAATAGAAATAGCGCTGCCATCTGAGATATTGGCCGCAGTGCCAGAGTCATTGACGAAGCTCAGCGTGTCGCTATCCGCGAGCGCTGACGCCCAGTTGGCAGCGTTTTGAACGATAAAGAACCCAAGACTGTTACCCGCTTCCACATCGGTGATGCCAGCGACAGCGGATTTGTTTGCGTTGGTGTTTTCAAAGACGATGCGCGTGTCAACGATGTTGCCACTTGCGTCGATCTCATAGACGCCGAGCACGTTGTTATATCCGGCAAAGCCCATGTCCCGTAACGTCACTTGGAAGTCAGACGAGCCGTCACCCTTTAGGAAGCTCTGATTAATGATGCCGTTGACCAGATTAGGATCAAGCGCCTGGCCTTTTTGCAGGACTGGCAAGAACTCTTCAAACGTGATTAGAGTGTTGCCTGCGTCAGCTAAAGCCATGAAGTCGCCGCCGGCGAAATCACCATCAAGCGTGAATTGCCCGTTCGAGGTGTTGTTGCCGTTAGTATCAACCTCGAAAATTGCGGAGCCGAAGGTCACGTCGATGGCGCTGCGAGCGATCTCTGTGCCTTCAAACAACATCGAGTCGTCAAGACCGAAGCCTTCAATCAAATCACCAAAGAAGTTCTCGACTGTACCTCTAACGACATCCGCCTCGCCGCCAAGTATGAATGATTGACCGCCGAACGGATTGAAGAGGTCGTCGGGGCCGTTTGTCCCAAGTATGGTTTCACCGTCATCGTTGAGGACCGAGATCGCGATAGTCTCATCAAGATTTCCATTCCCCTCCGCCAACACAATATTGATTGTAAAGTTTTCATCGGCTTCAACCATCGAATCTGTGAGAATGGGGAGAGTGATGATCGCCTCATCTTCACCAACCGCAAAATCCATGCTTCCCGAAGGCAATCCGCCGACAAAGTCCAACGCAGTGGCAGTTCCAGCCACAACCACGAAATCGATGCGCGCGGGTTCACTGAGGTCCCCGCTTCGGCGCACCACAATTTCAAAATCGTTGGAGCCACCGGTGCCTTCGCTAGTACGCGGATCGTCGTTCACAAGGATGACATCAAAAGAGGTGTCATTGTCGGTGATTTCAACCGACGCAGATGCAGTGGTTGCCCCGGCCTCAAAGGTTGCCGGACCGTCGGTGATACTGAAGTCAACGGCAAAGCCCTCAGGCCCTTCGACCAGAACATCATCCAGTATTTCGATTGACACGGATCGCGTCGTATCACCGGCCAGAAAAGTAACCTGCCCCGAACTCGCCGTATAGTCGTAGCCTGCCGTCGCGGATCCGTCCGACGTGGCGAAACTCACCGTTACGTCTTCGGTCGCTGTCGACGATAAACTAAGCGTAAATTCAGCCACCATAGTGCCTGCAGCGCTTTCGGTAATCGTGATGCTGTTATTGTCGATCGACAGGACCGGTGTCACCGTCAGGCTCGCGAGTTCTAATCGCTGATCGGCGAACTTGGCGAACTCGACATTGATCAGAGTGTCACCAGTCCCGACAGTAATGACGCCGCCTGTGCGGGTAACGCCGCTAGCCTCGGCAAGAGTCTGGTCGTAGACCACCGTGTCGATTCCAGCACCGCCATCAATGGCTGCGGTACCGCCCTGCATGAGGAACCGATCATTGCCTCCAAAACCCTTTATTTCATGGGTTCCGCCTGTGGCAGTGATCTCGTTGCCCAATTCATTGCCCGAAACGATCGCTGAGATACCTTCGATCAGATACGCCACCGCATTAACAGCAAGTGACACAATATCGGTTACGCCATCCGCCAACCTTTTTAGAAAAATTTCTTGTCCCGTAGTGACTGTACTCTCGATAGAGACTGCAGGCGTACCATCATTAAAAATTACATCAAAGGATACTATATTTTCGGCAGCGATTGATCGGTCAAGACCGCCTATACTGCCTTCGTAGGTTAGCCCCAGAGCACCGTCCACCAACGCGACCGGGTCAATTATATCGACCAAGGTGCCGTCGAGTTTCACCTCAATCCTCTCAATCGTATTTCTGTCAAGGCCTGATACAGCAAAAGCATCCGTCAGATCCGAAGGGTTGACCAACTGCACCGCGTTGCCACTGTCGATCAGGTTTAGCGAGTTTAGATCTGCTTGGCCGCCAATCCCGAATGCGCGAACGTCCACAGACGCTTCGGAAGACGTACCCTCCGCCACGGTCTGCAGGGATGCACTGGCCCCATCTCCAACGCCGTCGGACAGGAAATACGCGATGTTGGTTGCCGTTCCAACATTAGCGAGACTCTCGAACCAGCTTTCAGCCGTGATAAGAGCAGGTCCGAAATCGGTTTCCCCTCCAATATTCAAGGCATTAATGGCAGCAGCAGCACCAGCCGCGTCGAGGTCAGATTGCAGGCTTGCGGAGCCGTCAAACGGAATGACCGCGAACTGGCTCTGTGCTGCCACACCCTGTGCGATCAGATTGTTCGTAAGCGCGGCATATGCTGCCTTAGTCTCGGCGATATTGGTTCCATTCATCGAGGCAGAGACATCGACGATGTAGGCAAAGTTGTACTGGAAATTTGCCCCGGCGCCAAAGTTAAGCGTGTAGTCGATGTCGCCGTCAAACATATAGGCGGGCAACTCTACAGAGAAGTCGCCAAGCGCATCGCCCTGAGCGTCAAGCACATCTTGGCTGATGGTCAGGTTCGTTCCGTCGCGCAACTTGTTTGTTTCGTCTTCGTCAGCCAATAGCGGAACGAACATTTCTTTACTGTCTTCAATAAAGACTGCAAACTCGGTGTTTCTGATAGTGTCAGTGCCTTCTGACATGCTGCCGCCGGTATGGGTGATAGTAAGCTCCGGGCTATCAGGATCCGCGCCATTTGTTATTGTGATTGTGTAGTCGGGCAGCGCTTCGGTGTAACGTACTTGGTCTGCACCAAGCCCGCCGTCGATCGTATCGTCAGCTCCACCACCAGTAATGGTGTCGTCGCCGGAGCGGCCGAAGATAAACTCTCTTCGGTAGCTGCCTACGATGTCATTGTCCTCAGGCACAAAGGATTGGACAGGCCCGATCCCCTCGATCCCTCCGCCCATCAAGACATTGACTGGCAACGCCGCCGCCTCTGCCGCTGCACCTGACCCGGCAGCGGCCTCCATTGTGTCAGTGATTATCTTGTAAATCTCTGGAGTGATCCGGGTCGCGTTGTTCTGGACTGAAGACCCAGAAACATGGGTGCCGACGAAGAGATCCAACCCCCCCGCTATCTCAAGGTTTGAGCCGGCCACGTAGTCGTCGGCATCGAGCCAGACGCCGCTGCCAGATTGCCCGCTCTGCGTGTCGGCGGTGTAGTGGATGCTATCTTGCGTAGTTGTCGTAATATCGCTGGAACTTTCCATAAAGGTCCGCCCAGTGCCATCGATTAGCGGTGTACCTCCGATCGGGAAACCAGCTGTTTCCATCTCTAGGCCTCGTAAATCACGGTGATCATAAAAAACTGCGAGACCTAGAACTAAATCGTCGCTGGCTATGTCTGAAGACGTCTGAAGAAGTGCGAGGTCCGTGCTGAAGTTGGTAATCGACGATACGTTCAGTGGGTTTACCCCAGTCACCGAAGGAGCATTTGCGCTTCCAAACCCTCGCATAGGGAGCGAGCTAACGTCGTCAGCCAAGGTCACCCGTGCTGCCGAATTTCCATTGACAACGTGACCTGCCGTCAGAAAAAAGTTAGCCGAGATCGCGTACCCTGAACCAGGCAAATTCTTGTAAGAACTAAAGCCTGAATTCGTTCCTGCCGTATTTGGCACGTCAACCGCCGTGGCATTAACGTTCGAACCTGAAGGCACTGTAATTGTTGTTCGTCCATCTGAGCCAATAATTGCCATGGAATAAGATCCTGTCTAGCTAAGTTGTCATCTTGCAGAGTCTGACCGGGGCACCCGGCTCGGCCAAAACAACGAACAGTGTCGCCCCTTCCAGAGCTGCTCCTACCACGTGATTAATCTTCGCTGCCTCCGCCAGAGTTCCATTTGTCGTGATGTCGTACACAACGAGTTGGTTGTAGGGCTGGTCTTCGGGCGCTGAGCGCACCAGAACCGAAAGTTGGTCTTCAGATAGGGCCAGCGGCCCTCCCCCTACGATCTGGTAAGGTGAATGTCCCGGAACCATCAGGAGGGTCCGACCGTCAGCTGCAGCGAAACCGCCGCCGGCGGAGACCGCGACGGTCGAACCTTCCGCGGCAAGGTTCCCAGCCGGTATTCCATTGAGCGTGGCTGGTATGGAAGCAAGCTGGGTCGTGGTTCCCGCCCGCAGCATCAGCATCCAGATGTTTAGGGTATCCGCACTGGCAGTAGTCGTGGTCGTGATCAAGGATGCGCTGCCCGAAAGCTCAGCACCGAACCCACGCATATCCGACGGCCCATCAATTACATTGAGACGTACACCCTCTCTTGACCGCAGTGCGATGGCACCGCGTGCTGCGTCCAGCAATCGAAGCGATCTACCATCAAGCTCGGGCGCTTCGAGTATACCAAAGGAGACGCCGTCAGCGTTAATGAAGACCGAATGACCGAAAGCTCGCTCTTTGTCTGACTGAGCATGCCAAAGCAACGCGCCGCTCGAGACATCAAAGACATAAACTGCGCCGGTATGAAAAACCCCTGCTGGCTGCTCGACACCTGTACCATGGCTACCGATGCGGACAGCACCAATTGTAACAATGTCGCCATCAAGCGCCACAGAACGACCGAAACCAGGCCCACTGGCAAACACGTCGCCGCGTGGAAGACGCAGTTCAATAACCTCCGAAAGATCGACCGAGACTATAAAGGCACGGCCAATATCAGGAAATGCTATAGCCACATGTCCATTGTCCACGACGATCTCGGCTGTCTGGACTTTGGAAGCATCGAAAGGGACAGGAAAATTCCAGCAATCTGCTGATGCGTCAGTAGCAATGAGGGTGAAGACCACAGCGACAACCCTGCAAAAGTCGCATCGCATTCTACCCTCACTTATTGGTGATTTTTTACCGAGCATTCCGGGCCAATCAATTCACTTTTTCCTAATGTTAGAACCGGGTTGCTTTATTCGGAAGTACACTAATCCTATATTTCAATAGGCATTCGCTATGGTGAAGCCTGCGTCTGCCTGACGTCAGCGCCAATGTGACAGTTTAGGTTGATTTGAGTAAGGGAAGGTTTCTGGCTTAAGCGTTGCATGTTCGCAATCCGCGAGAATATCGCTCGACCTGTACTCAGATCATTACTCAAAAGTCACACTATTCCGGAAACTAAAAGCCGCCCGCGTGTGTTCATTGCGCCTCCACACATACACACAAAAAAGTGCATCTTTGAAGCACTGGTAGCAGCAAATGGGAAAGTGTCATTTCCAGCACTGGATAACCGACGGTCGCTTAAGTGGTGTAAGCACCCTCAGGTTGAACGGTAGTTACTCGCCGTTTGTCGGTGAGAGTAAACGCCCGCCCATTCCCGACGGCCACGGATTTCTCGTCGTGCACGTTGGCAGCCTCGTTCTATAAAACAAACCTGCCATCTACTGTCGTAACCTCACATACCCCTGCAAAAAGTGGTGGTTTGCATAGCATCCAACTTTAACGTGCCGATACCGGTTTCCTGATCGTTTGCCAGAAGGCAGTTGACGATATCAAGCGATGACAAGGCTGGAAAATGTGTTTGCATGAGCGCAATCTTCCCCGAAACGTAGGGTGCCGCCATCGAAGTACCGAAAAGTTCACCATAGCTGTCAGGCCCGTCAGCCAAAGCGCTTCTGATATCCACACCAGGTGCAGAAATGTGCCCTCCGGAGTTGCTGAACACGGCAATGGCGTCGCTTAAGTCGTGGTCTTCGACAATTAGCCCGTTGGTCCAACCGTCTAGATTTTCGACCAGCTTACTTCCAAAATTGAATGGGCTGGCCCATCTGGCATCAAGCCGGGAACGCCCTCGGCTAAGCACCGCCCAGACGATCCGGGCTGTCTTGTTGGCCATTGCGACAGTTGCGACCCGTGCAGGCTTGCGTTCGAGCAATGAGGTCAGCCATTTGCTGGCACGCTCTGGATGGGACCGGGTCTGCCTGACCAGTGACGTCATGCCGACGACAAGCAACGATCGCAGATATTGATCACCCATCTTGGTGATCCGCCCCAGCTTCTCTTTGCCGCCACTGGATTTGTTTGCGGGTGTCAGACCGAGCCATGCTGCGAACTCGCGGCCATTACGGAACTGATGCCCATCGCCGATGCTGGCGATGATCGCAAAGGCCGTTACGGCACCCACGCCCGGGATCGTGCGCAACAGGCGCACCCGTTCATCGTCTTTGCTCACTTGCTTCATGCGCTCCTCGTACCAGCGGACCCGCCTATGCAGAGCCATGAGCTGCTCGGACAGGTTACGGATCACCTCGTTGGCGATGTCTGGCAAGTCGAGCACTTCGCCAAGCGTGATATCCTCTGCAAAACCAATAATGCGAGCCAGCCCTCTTGGGATGTAAATGCTGAACTCAGCAACCAAGCCACGCCGGCCGTTGATCAACTGCGTCCTTTGACGAACCAGAAGATCGCGGGCCCGATGCAACGATAGCAATGATTGCTGCTCAACTGTTTTGATGGCGACAAACCGCATGGTCGGCCGGGTCACCGCCTCGCAAATCGCCTCGGCATCAATGGCGTCTGACTTTCCGTGTTTGACGTAAGGCTTCACATACATCGGCGGGATCAAACGAACCTCGTGGCCCAGAGCCGTAAGTTCGCGCGCCCAATGATGGGCGCCGCTGCAGGCTTCCATACCGATCAGGCAGGACTCAAGCTTGGCAAAGAAGGGCAGAAATTGCGCGCGTCGCAACGGCTTGTTGAACACTACTTCTTCCGTAGCGGTGATCCCATGAACCTGGAAAACGTTCTTGACCAGATCAACACCGATTGTGGTAACTTGCATGGGGTTGCTCCTCTCATAAGCAGACTTTAAGCAACGAGATTCGACAAGCATGATAGGTACGAAAAACTCAAATAAATTTGAAGAAAGCGCGCAAAAAGGACCTTGAGAAATTCATCGAGAAACATGAAACAGACTTGAAGGGAGACCTCGACAAATTGGAGGCTGTGATTAAACGCGCGACTCAGGAAACCTCGAAAGCAACTCCGAAAGCATCGCCTCAGGACGCATCCGACGATTGAAGCGGTACTCAAACTCTTTAACGTAGCGCTCAAGGTGCTTGTGCGACACGCTAGTATGGGTGCCAGCAATCGACTTTTTCAGGTGGTTAAAGAAGGACTCAATCTGGTTGGTGCTGACGCCTTCTGGGGTGGCGTATTCGCCCTCAGAATGGTTGACGGTCTTGTGGGTGTATTCGGTCGGCAGAAATGACTTCTGGTAGGCCCTGAGTTCGTCAGTGTGAAGTTCTGAGCCGATTTCTACATTCTCACGCACGGCGCTGCGCAGCGTAACTTTTGACTGGTCAGGAATGACTTTCAGGATCACGTCACCGTGGCGTTCCATCATGCCCATGACAACGGCCTTGCGCTCGCGCCAATCCAGCCCGCTAGTTACGCCGCCGTAGAACGTCTCATCAACCTCTACGACCTCACCAGTGCCGCCCACGGGCTCGTCACCGTCAATAGCAGCCATGTGCTCACGGATCAGCGCAGCCATGCGCCACGCGGTCTTGTAGGTCACGCCAAGCTGACGCTGTAGTTCCTTACCGCTGACGCCGTGCTTGGACGTAGTGAATAGGAAGATTGCATAGAACCATAGTTGTAATGGTGTGCGGCTCTTCTCAAAAATGGAACCGACCATTGGGTGAATGTGGTGACCGCACCACTGACATGAGAATGCTTGTTCTGACCTAAGACGGTACCATTTAGCCGAGCGCTTGCACTTGGGGCATTCGTGACCCTGACCGAAGCGAGCGTTGAACAAATGTTCCAAGCAGGCTTTATCGTTGGGGAACTGTTGGAAGAACTGACGAACGGTTGTCTGTTTCATATCAATAATATAGCAATGCGATTACTGTATGATAAGGGGATACACCTCGACTTATTTAACATAATCTTCATTATACGTGTTTTATCAAGTCATGGGTGGATTCACAAACGAAGTGCAAATTCTGTACGAATACAGAGAGTTGCATGGAGTATGAAGAATGGGAAGCCACTACTCCCTCTACGTTTATGTCAAAGCCGTTTGCACCCAACTGAACAAACTCATCGCTGTCGACAGTTCGCCGCTCGTAATTCCCTGAAACACGAATCCCGTCTGAACCCTGTCCGGACGCCGTGACAACGGCTTGCTCACCCAGCGTGACAAACGCCTTCGCTCTCGACTGCCCGCCCGGCCTCAGCGAGCGGACATTGTCACCCTGCACGGGCGCGATCAGAATCGGCGCTTCTGATTCCGCCCAAATCCCGTGAGAACTTCTCCCAACCGTAGTGACTGTACCGCGCTCCATCTCCACGACCACGTTGCCAGAACCACTGGTGTCCGCATAAATCCCATGGGATCCGCGGGTGTCACCGGGGGTATTATACGTCACGATGGACCCCCCGGTCATTTCCACCCTCACCTCTTTCTCATTTTCCTCTTTGTCGATCCGCGCATAAAGCCCGTGAGAATCCCAGCCTGTCGTCCTGATAGAGCCGTTGTTCATTTGCACCAGTGCCGTACCTTTGCCGCCATTGGCTTGCGCATAAGCGCCGCGGGCTGCGTCACCGTTAATGTGGATCGTCCCGGCTTTCATGACAGCCGTCGCCGTCCCCTCGGAGTCATCATGAGTGCTGGTGGAGAACGCCTGAAGCCCGTGAGCTTGCCATCCATGCGTGGTGATTCTGCTGGCGTGATGCGTTTCATCCATTTGCACAAACGCATTGCCAAATTTTTCGGTATGCGCACGAAGCCCAACTGCCCTGGTACCGTTCGTTGTAATCCTCCCTCCGGTCATGAACGCTTCCGCATCGGCCTCACTATTATACAGGGCCGTATCGACGACACCCGCCGCAACCGCGTAAGCATCCCCCCCATCGATGTTGATTATTCCGCCCGCCATGCTCGCGGTTGCCTTGCCCCCGGCACCGCGGGTGACTGCACGCACGCCTGTACCAGCAGCAGTAATTATTGTTTGGTTTCTGTGCTCGGATTCGTCGATTACTCTAGCCACCACCGTGCCTGTATACGCTTGGCTGTGGGCATAGGCCGCTACCGCTCCGGCCGGACCACCCTGAACACCGAACTGCGTGACGATTTTGCTGCTGCCGCTCATTTCCGCTGTCACATTTCCACGAACGCCGCCGGTGAACGCCGAAACCCCCTCAGAATTTCCGCCGGCAACGGTAATGGTTCCTCCGGTCATTGTCGCAGTCGCCGTCTTATCACTGGAGCCGTTTTCAATCCGCGCAACAATCCCGGCAGAACCGGCAACTCTTGCCATTATATTCCCACCATTCATTTGGGCGTCCACGTTTCCAGTGCCTGAGGTCTTCGCCAAAACCCCGTGATTATGATAATTTTGATCGTCCGTGGCGTTCACGTTCCCGCTGTCCATTTGCACAAAAACGTTTTCGTTACCCCCATAGTCCACGGTCACCCCAAAGCCGGTCACCGTGATGCTAGAATCGGGAGTTGCAGGATCGTCAAAGGTCAGGGTGTGCACAACGTTGCCGCTATAGGTGATGCCATCAGTGTAGGTGCCAGCGCCGCATGAAACGACGCCGTTAGTCGGGCTACCGCACTCATTGTCCGCCTGAGCCGCGCCGCCGGTGAACATCACCGCAGCAGTCGCCACGACCGAAACACCTGGCGCAATACTCGCCACCCGCCCCTTGAACTTGGTCAAACGACCACCTCGAACCAAAACTTTAAGCAGGCGAAGGGCGAGCTGGGTATCTGAGGACTGGTTTGTCATTTTTGAAACTCTCCTGTGAGGGACTTGAGCACAATCGAGGCAAGGCACCGCCCTGCCCGTCAGGCGGTCAGCGGGGTGGCATAATTGCGGGCATAGGTATGGGTATCGGCCAGAGGCGTTGTTTGAGCCTCAACCGGAAGCGAACCACAGTTGGCGGTCGGCCGCGTTGCTTTCGCGCCGTCCGTTCTGATCGGGATAAAATGTACGGGGTGGTTGCAGCTGATCTCGCACCCGTGTCCACCACATCGCGGGTCACGGGAAGCGCGGATGATCGCGCCAGGCCATCCAATCCAAACACGGGGATCAGAAGGTCAGTTACCCCACACGCGGTGACCGACTTGCGGCCGGATGTTAGGCTGTCAGGATGATGTAACCGGTCAGTGCTGAAGTGTGCGCCAAGGCGCAGCTGCGGCCCGATGAACCGATGAACCGATGAACCGATGAACCGAGGAACCGATGAACCGATGAACCGATGAACCGATGAACCGATGAACCGATGAACCGATGATACGGCAGGCTAATCCAGCCTGCAAGCAACAGACTGAATTTATTTCGGATTTTGGCGGTTTTTTACCGGGCATTACATTCAGAGCCAAATAGCCTAATTCTTCTGACCCAACGATAAAGACAGGTAGCCCCATAGAGGAAATTCCAAAATCCTATATTTTGATAGGAAACAACTATGGTGAGGCTGGTCCCTACTAGGCTTCAAAGGCCCGGAGAAGAGCTATGTTTCGCAGATTGATGAACTATGTTTTCTTTCGTTTATTCGTGGGTTGCGCAATCGCAAATGCCATAACGTTTTGGTTCTTCCCTCCCTTTTTGCAAGCAATGCTTATCGTCCCGGTGATTGGCGGTTTGCTATGCTCCGTTATCTTCATCGCCGCCGGGTTCACCCGAAAAGGTTACACGTCCGTCGTGTGAAATTGTTTCTCTAGTGGTGAGAGTTACTAACCGGCTGCGGCGGGTCTTTCTTTTGCTGACCTCCTGTGCCGCTAAAGTGTTAAAGCCCCGCCGCATGTCTGTGACGCCAGACAGTTACGAATGTACCAAATAACTATGTCGAACCTGATCCGTTTGGTGTTATTGAGTAGTAATCGCATCCGGGGTTTGGGACATGTATCGCTGCGCTTTTAGGGTTGTCGCCTTCACCTCAATGCTGGCAACTCAATCACACGCTCAGATGAATGAGTATTGGACGATCCCTGATACCCTGGATCACGCAATCGAGAGTGCCAAACAACTCTACCCAGAAAACGAAAACCCAACCCACCCTGAGATCATAGCCCTCGATCAGGAGCCGGTTGAGTTACACGGTCTTTACGCGACCCTGAATGCGCGTCATGCATCAATGAAGATTGTCACCTTCCCCAGGCCTCCTGCCCCGCTGCAGGAGATACCAACATCTTTTGCGCCTGGATCTCTCGAAGATCAGATGGTCGGTTTCATTCACAAGTACGAGGCACCGGAAAAAGGGTATGATGCTGTTTGGAACAAGAACAAGCACCCCCTGCCTCGTGCACCCACTCAGATGACGGTTTGCGAAGTAAGAGATTGGCAACTGCAGGCCAGACTGTCATTTTGTCAACACGGCCTAACCAAACAGTGGCTCAGTCGCAGCGAAGTTCATTCGGTCCCGCTCATCTACCATTTACCACCTGATTTTGAATGTCCGGAATGTGCGGTTCGCGACATGCTGCGCGAGCGAATTCTTGTATGGCGATGGAGGCCTCCTGGGGGCTCGTCTGCCTAGACACATCTTTGATAAACAAGGAGGGCGGTCGTGACGTGAACGCAGAGATTGGTGTTCCTGTTACCGGTCCGACGGGACCGAAGACTGCTCGCGCGGGCGGAGTGACCGAAGGATTGGTCGCGCAGAATGTCTCAAGCCCGGGCAATAAACGGATCACCCGGCCGTTGTGGGACGTGTGGTTGATACCCGCCTGTGTGCCGGACAGCGTTATTGATACGCCAGCGTGTTTGGGTGGTGACGGCATTTCGTACATCAGAGCAAAACTAAGCCGCCACCAGCTCGTGTCGCGCTCTCATTCACGCGCCGCGGACAAGCAGTCTGATGCAATCAGTTCGCGCTTGCGCAAATGGGGGACGCGCCCGGCGCAGGGGGGCCTGACAATACTTTCAAGGTAGTGCAGCAACTATGAAAATAAGGAAGGGGCCAAGGCGCGGCCCCCTCCATGATATCAGCCCGGTGGTGCGTTGCATGTTATGCTGAAGGTATCGCTCAAGCCGGTAGACGAAAGACTTCTCAACCTGCCCCACGCAGATGCCGTGACTTGGGCTTGCCGCCGGCCGCTGACCAAAATCGACATATTGACTTCGATGCGCTACGCACGCCTCCAAGAACAACGACTTCCCTAATGAAGGCCAGAACCATGTTACGACTATTCCTGATATTTTCCCTGATGACTGCTTTGACGGCCTGTGATGTACCACTCGTGCCTTTGATTTAGGAAGTTTCAACCGGTTTGCGGACTGCGACCGCAACGATCGCGACGTAAATATTGTTCAACGCCGCCTTTGGCGGGGCTCTGCGCGAGTAGCGCTTGTCTTGCTTGTTGGGTCGACCTTATGGCCGATCCGAACGGCACGAGACCCAGATGGCATTTGAACCAAACGGGACGGGTGGTGTTGACCCAATCAACCCGCCGCAAGCACCTCGGCAACCACATCCGGCTTGCGATCAATAATCGACAACAAAACAACGGCGGCGCGATCAGGCGAGCGGCGTTCCTGTTCCCAATCCCGGACGGTGCCGACAGGCAGGCAAAAGCGCGCGGCAAATGCGGCCTGTGACAACTTTAGTCGTTTGCGAATTGCAGCCACATCAACAGTCTCCGGCACAAACACGCCAGCGGGTTTGGCTTCGCCTTTGGCAATTTCCAGCGCTTCGTTTGCGCTCTGGATAAGTTCTTGTCCGAAACTCATTTGTTTCTCCATTTCTTGCTCTGGCCTAACTGGGCCGTTACTTTCTTCACGTTCGCTCGGTATGCATCTGCAAGCGAAGGCAGCACCTTCGCCAGTTCATTCCGTTCGGCGTTGGTGAGGTTCGCTTTCGCGCCTTTACCGTACACAGCAAGCAGGAACACTGGCACATCGTCGCCACCAAAATAGTGAATTGTCCGATACCCACCACTCTTACCACCACCACGACCAGCATGACGCAGTTTACGCGCTCCACCAGTGCGGGCCATAATGTCACCAGCAGCCGGATTATCGGCCAATGTATTCACGATCGTCTCCATATCCGCCTCGGACAATCCGTGCCGTTTGGCTTGGGTAACAAAAGTCGCTGTCCAGATAACAGTGTGCATGTTGCATTATATACGGCATTGCCGTACTTTAATCAAGAGATAATACGGCATTGCCGTATAAAAGCTCCTACTTTTTAGATCAATAATACTGACTTATTTAACATAATTATCAATACGCGCTTCACTCGTTCCGCCTCACCGACGCTGATTTCCGGGCTTTGATCGCTGCGATTTTACTCGCCTGCAGTTTTTTGGTGAAAGCGGGACTGAACGCACCCATCGACCAGAAGGTTCAAAATAGTAGGACTGACGAGGTGTATCAATGTTGTGTTCGTCAGTGACCACCCAAAGGTCCATACGAAGATCAAGGCCTGCGCGCTTCTTTTCGATATCGGGCACCTCTACGGCAAATGGATTGCCTGTTTGAGGTTGCGACGTGACGGGAACAAGCATTGCTTCCTGCTGGCCTTTGCTGTTCTCGATCAGCAAGACCAGGACTACGGGACGGTTCTTACGTCCCTCGGTATCACCCGCCCGTTCTTCACGCTTCCAAAGATAGGGAAAGCGCCACACGTCGCCCAACTTGATCTCATAACTCTGGTTAGTCATTCTCTATGCTATCCTGCAAAGCACTGATCAAAGCCGATGCTTCGGCATCATCCAGTTCCGATACATGAACAGAACGGCGGGTATCTAAGCCCCGTTGCATGGCTTCAAATTGCTCTGTGGTCAAAACAACGAACCTGGCCTTACCATGCTTTGCAATCGTAACTGGACGTTGCGCAGCGGCTGCCAGGACATCGCCTGTTCGATTGGCCAGTTCGGTTGATGAAAACTGCTTCATAACATCCTCCATAGAATATCCCTATAATATAGAAATTAGCTAATTTAGCAAGTTTAGTCACACCACCATTTCTCAGCATCTTTTAGTGTGTCATGGGGAGACCTTTCGAGTTCGGGTGGAAGACACCCATGCGAAAGGGCGCCGTGCTTGCGCTGTGGCGTAAGCTCTTTCCGATCCCTCCTGGGATCACTCAAGGCGAAGCCCCTCTCCTCTTTCACGCTGCCGATGGCACCTCAGTGGAACGTGCGAAGTGAACCGCCCCGGTTTTACCGGAGAGGGATTGGTTCAATAGTTAGGCTGCTTTTTCATCAGCGTTCAAGGTTTTGTAGAATTTCTCCTCTGCTTCTTGCGGCGTGCCATATCCGATGGCGCTGTACAGGCGGTCGGTGTTG
>NZ_JBKQXN010000283.1:0-415 GCF_046762905.1 Yoonia sp. R2-816
CGGTCGTGGATGTAACCTCGTGCGGTGGCGGCGGACGGCCAGACAAAGGTCATTTGCGCACCCTCCATCCGGGCATCAATCACAAGCTGCGCCTGTCGATAAATCGCCTCTGCCGCGGTGTTGTTGTAGCCGTGGATCCACAATGTGAGAGGCGCATTGCGCGGTGCGGCTTGCAGTGCATTCCTTAGCGCCTGTTCATCGGGCAGGTTTTGCTGCGCAAGAACCGAAAACGCATTCGCACCGCTGACAGGCACCGTACCGATGTCACGATCCGACGGTACCGCAACATCAATTGCGGAGAACGACAGAAGATCCGAGCGGGTCGCGCTGTCCAAGGACGCCCTGTTGGTGGCCGATATGATCCGTTGCCGTTGATGTGCCGGTGTTGTCGACAAAGCGGCCAAAGCCCCACGCT
>NZ_JBKQXN010000284.1:0-750 GCF_046762905.1 Yoonia sp. R2-816
CCACTACTGTCACCTGAAGCTGGATGAACGCCGCAAACTTGCAAATTGGCTTGAAGCCAAAATGCCCTCCATTCTTAGAGTTTCATCACGTACAGGATGTCAAAAGATCCGCCGGATATGCCGTCGACAATATACTGGCCGCGAATGGCCGACGTATTGCCTAGCTTGTACTCTGCACCACCACCGACACCGAGTGAGATCCCCGAAGTGCTTTCTGCTGCGCTGCCTGTAGCGGAGCTTCGCTCTTGTTCGTCGCGACCGTAATTAAAGCCGAGCAAGCTGATCAGGTCGATATCCTCGGCCAGTTTGTAACGGGTCGTTCCATATGCGCCAAGACGAAGCACAGAGGAGTCTTCGGAGATACCTTGCGCAGGCGTATCGCTGCCCTGCGCAAACATTCCGTGAATCTCAATCCCGATCGGATCGTTATCAAAAGGTACCGCATAGAACGCGGTGATCCCGTAATCGATTCCGGGCTGACCACTGAACGAGATCCCGACCCCGAATGCATTTTGTACCGGCTCCTCAAACCCCGCCCCCGCAAACTGCATTTGTGCTTGCGCGGCTTGAGTGCCGCCAACGATTGTCACAACTGATGCAAGTACCATTAGATTTCGTCTCATAAACACTTCTCCATTCAGTCTTCCACGTCCCCCCACAGTCGTCGCCGTTCCGTCAACGGTGCCGTCAGGGCTAGCTAGCAGGCCAACGTTCATTCGTTTCTTTGTCATGGTGTGTTTCCCGTGTTGA
>NZ_JBKQXN010000285.1:0-225 GCF_046762905.1 Yoonia sp. R2-816
GCGGCCAGTATTCATCCCTCATGGGTCTTGTTCTGCGCATCCATTGGACAATGACTCTTTTCCTCATTGGAGGAGGCAGTGTCTGGTTTGATGAAGATTTTCTGATGCGGGCCATGGCGCGAGGTCTCAGCTTGGCCGTAAGGGTGGCCCGCGTTGGAAAATCTCTCAGGGTGGAAGCCGCGGGGGTTGGCGGTGTCTATGGGGAAAGTGTGCTGCCGGTTGGAT
>NZ_JBKQXN010000286.1:0-1162 GCF_046762905.1 Yoonia sp. R2-816
AAAAAAGGCCGGTCCTCCAGTGATGGCCGGCCTTTTTGTGGGATGGGGTGTTTGCTTAGTTGACGTCGAATGGTTTGGACGCGACGACTTCACCGTCGATCTTGATCAGGGCGATCACGTCGCGGGTCTGGGGCAGGCCTGTGTTGACGCGCACATTGGTGTTGGCGCCCGCCGACAGACGCTCGGATCCGACCAGCGCGCCCTGCGCACCTGTGTGATAGTCGTAGATTTCGACCACGCCAGCACCGTCTGCGGTGATCAGGCCCAGTTCCAGCACGTCACCGCCATCCAGCGTCCGGCCTTGCTCGAAATAGCTGTCAGCAGCCCCGGCAGTGGCGGTCACGGCAACGGCGGCAGCGGCAAATGCGATTGATTTGATAGACATGAGGTTTATCCTTTTTTCAGAGTTTCTGTGAGAGAGTGTGCGTTCAGAGGAGAGGCGGACCGGCGGCATGCGCCGGCCCGGACAGACGACTTAGTTGATGTCGAAAGCTTTGGTTGCGGCGATCTGGCCGTCGATCTTGACCACAGCAATCACGTCGCGGTTTGCGGGCAGGCCGGTGTTGACGCGGGTGTTGGTGTTGGCGCCAGCATTCAGACGCTCGGTGCCCAGCAGCTTGCCTTGTGTGCCGTTGCGGTAGTCGTAGATTTCGACCACGCCAGCGCCTTCGGCGGTGATCAGACCCAGCTCAAGCACGTTGCCGGCTTCCAATGTGCGGCCCTGTTCAAAATACGTGTCGGCAGCACCTGCAGTGGCGGTGACGGCAGCGGCGGCAGCGGCGAAAATGATTGTTTTAACGGACATGGTTTTCTTCCTTTTCAGTCGTGTGGCCCGGGGCGGGCAGAGAGTGTGCGGTGTTGTGCAGAGCGGGTCTGCGTTTCGTTTGATGAAGCTAAGATTGTCGCTGCAATGACGTTTGGGTAGGGCCGGGCTGATCACGAAAACGGGGCTGAATGTGATCGGCTCAAGTGCTTGACATGAGGGCGCGGCACCCTACCTGCCTCTCGCGTGCATCCATGCACAGAACCCGACCCCGATCTGTGCGCCAGGCTGCCCCTAGGTCAGCCCCGGACCCCCGCAAACTCTTTCAGCTGTTCACAGATTTCAGGCGCACCCAATTGCGTGACACCCAATTATTTCCAACTTTTCGCGAGGGCGTGA
>NZ_JBKQXN010000287.1:0-295 GCF_046762905.1 Yoonia sp. R2-816
ATCCAACCGGCAGCACACTTTCCCCATAGACACCGCCAACCCCCGCGGCTTCCACCCTGAGAGATTTTCCAACGCGGGCCACCCTTACGGCCAAGCTGAGACCTCGCGCCATGGCCCGCATCAGAAAATCTTCATCAAACCGGACCTCGGATGCAGCGCAGCATCAGCTCTCAACCGTTATTCGCCGCATCTTGCATTAAGGTCCGGTGTTGCTGTCGGAGGTTTGTCAGCATCAGCACGATTGTCTATGCCGTTTCACTATTTCTCCAACGGTGTTTTTCGAAATTCCGAGGTC
>NZ_JBKQXN010000288.1:0-1919 GCF_046762905.1 Yoonia sp. R2-816
GGCGCTGCAACCCTTACCACGCTTTCCCCATAGGCAGCGCCTGGTCGCCGCGGCTTCCACCTTGCGAGGATTTCCAACGCGGGCCCCACGCAGCTCCCAACGGCAAAGTCGCACACCGGCCCGCATCGAAAATCCTTCACCTCTGCTGACCTTGGCTTAGGTCACAGTAAAGGTCTGGTCTAGGTCAGGGTTGCATGACGTTTGAGCCAATATTGCGTGACGCGGCGCATTGACGGGATTCAGAAAATCCGCCGCATCGAGTCAAAGGTGCGCGACGTTCTACAGGATCAGAGATCCGATGCAAAAAGGATCGTCACCCGTCGGGCAAACCAACGTGCAAGATGACGACTTAGAAACAATGGTTTTTAGGTCAGCAATACTGACTTATTGGGGTGTATCCCCTTGGCATACGTACTTGTAGGCCAATTACAAAGCTCAGTTGAAAGCTGCTCGCTGGACCCAACACCTCTGAAACATAAGTAAGCTCTATTTATGGTAGGCTTTGGTTATGCTTTTAGCACTTGTCTGACGTCAGCCTAGGCGTATAGCGAACAACAAAGAGTGGTTCTATGCCTCTAAGTCAAGATTGAGCTTAACTCATATCAACGCAATCCTTAGATGAATTTACGTCAGATAGAGCGGCATTTTTGGGCGTTTGATGAAAGAACACAACACCACCGCCCAAGAACGGCTCGATAAATCTGCCTGAGTATTCAGGGAGATGAAACAGGTTACTTTCCACCAGCCAGCGCTTTCCGCCGAGCCATTTGATGAAAGGTTTCGTTGGAATTACTTGATAACTTTGTGCCTCCACAGATCCTATGCGAAGTGGTGAACAGCCACAAGTTATAGTAGTACTGTAAGAGATGGCCCCGACATACAGCATGCGGAAAGATGCAGATAGACCGACCCGACTAGGTTTGGTGTGCGGAGATCACCTTCGTGCCGGTACGCGATGGGTTCCTATATCTAAAGCGTTTCGGGATTAGTTTGAGGTATATCCGGCAGCCTTGAAGTAGTTCCAGCACTCTGTGGGATCGTATAAGTCGCAGATTTGGCCGATGGCTTCGAATACAGCAGTGAACGAGCGGGCACCGACGCGGCGGAGATGGGCCTTGAGCTTGGAGAAGGCCTGCTCGATTGGGTTTAGGTCGGGTGAGTATGGCGGCAGGTAAAGGAACCAGCAGCGATGCGCCTTTAGAGCCGCTGCGGCCTCTTTGTTCCTATGGGTGGCGAGATTGTCGAGAATGACCGCTGTGCCGGGCGCGATTTCCGGGATCAAGACCTCCTTGACATAAGCCGCGAACGCAGGACCATCCATTGCTCCCTTGATGACCCACGGCGCGATCAAGGCATCCTGTGTCAGACCAGCGATCAACGTCTGAGTTCCCCAACTTCCGAAAGGTGCATCCATGGTCAGCCGCTCGCCGCGTTGGCCCCACCCGCGCAGGCGGGTGAGGTTTGTTTTCACTGCCGTTTCATCCAGAAAGACAACGCGATCCGGCATTCCGGCGATGGCGGGAGAGCGGTGCGCAAACCAGTCCGCACGTTGTTGCCTCACCTTTGCTCGGCGGCGTTCGGTGGCAACCAACGACTTTTTTTGTGCGTGAAGCCCAAGCGCTTCAAGAGACCTGCAATCGAAGAGTGGTGCACAACAACACCTTCGGCATCGGTGAGCGCATCGCGCAGTTCAAAGAGCGTGATATCCGGGTCCTGGGCCACCAGTTCTTCAAGGAAACCGACATGAGCGGCCAGCTTGCCTGTGCCCGGCGGACGGCCCATCGGTGCCACAGCGGCTGCGCCAGTCCTTCGAATTTGCCGCGACCAGCGCGCCCCTGTCGCGGCAGACAACTGGAGGCGGCGGGATGCCTCTCTGCCTGACAGCCCTTCCTCAATCAATCGTGCAAAACGATCTCGCA
>NZ_JBKQXN010000289.1:0-1098 GCF_046762905.1 Yoonia sp. R2-816
GGCGCTGCAACCCTTACCACGCTTTCCCCATAGGCAGCGCCTGGTCGCCGCGGCTTCCACCTTGCGAGGATTTCCAACGCGGGCCCCACGCAGCTCCCAACGGCAAAGTCGCACACCGGCCCGCATCGAAAATCCTTCACCAAAGCGGATGTTCGAATTTCTGGCTTGGCCGGTTCCTGAGCGAAAGAAGCTATCATTTGATGGACTAGGAATGCATCTTGTCGTTGAAAGGGTGCTCAGTTCTGCATTAGGCGGCTGGCCATACGCAGCTTGAGAAACGCAAGTGAAATGGATGAATTCAAACGACTGACCAAAGACGAAACGAACGCCATTTACAGGAGAATCTATGCGTATGTGGGTGAGATAGTCTGCGAGTGGAACGAGGTTGAGGGGGAGATGGGCAAGATCTTTCAGATGTGCATGAACCCAGATCCGAGATATCCGGCCGCCTTGCCGTTTTGGACTATCCAAGGGTTTCGCGGCATGCTCGATGCTACTGGCGCCGCTGTTAAAGCTTTGTGCTTTAAAGAAGCCAAACTCATTGAAGAATGGACTGAGATTAGGAGCAAGCTAGAAAAGGCAAACAAAATTCGAAACAAGATTGCCCACGGCGGCATTTGGCACGAGTTGCCAAGGGACAGGGATCAAAATGCTAACGATATCTTCCTAACGACGAGCGGGGAGAAACAGCAAGACAATCACTACGCAGAGGTCAGAGGTGAGCCTGGTGCCAAACGGTATCCTACTCCGGAGTCAAAAATGCGTGTTTATGATTTGGCCGCGATACCGACGATGATTAGGGAGAGGACGACCGAACTAAAGATTTTTCACGAGAGCATTTGGGTGACATTTGAAGCGACCTACTTCAATCTCGACAGAAGATGAACCATCGGTTTTGCATATGCTAAACACCAGAACGCGGCGATCTTGAGTGTTTGCGCGCGCGCGTACACTATGAGCCGATTGTGTTCTCTAATCTGTCAATGTTCGTTTTCACTTTTGTGTTTTTCTGACGTCTGAGGTTGCCTTGGTTCTCTTCGAGCTCGCGGGCTCATGATGGGGTTGGCTGGGTGTGGATCGGCAAGGTTGAAACCGCGA
>NZ_JBKQXN010000290.1:0-747 GCF_046762905.1 Yoonia sp. R2-816
ACAAGTCCTCAACATCAAACTCGACTTCCCCGTCGCCGTTGACGAACTCGTAGGCTTTGAACCAAAGGCCGGTGATCAAGACGGCAACGTTACAGAATAAGCCCCTCGCGGGTCTTGGGGCGGCGAACGCCGCCCCTTCCAGCTTCCTCAACGGCCCCCAAAAGGGGGCCGCCTCGCACGCGAATATGCGCTGGTGTCATGAGAAAATCGCCGCTTGGGTCTACCGGCTGAAGTATTTTAGGGCGGTGAGCGTGATCTTTTCGGGGGCCATAGCTGGGGAAAATTCCAGCTGTTATGATCCCGAAAGAGCCACCGGAGAACACTCATGACCACAAGTTATCTTGTCGAAGAAACGAAGGACGAGTGCCATCGTGGTCTTGCCGCTACAATCTCAAATGGCAGCGTCATTATCTCAATGACCTTGGATAATGCCGTCAACCTGCAGATCAGTCTGGATGAGCTCAAATTCATTGCCCGTGCCGCAGGCACCCTGCCCCAGTGGTTGTTGGAGGCCGAAGACGTTCCCGGTCCGTCGCGACACTCCGAAGACGTCAAGCACTACAAGACTACCGCAACAACATCGACTGACGTTGACGCGCCAATGGAACCAGATGAACCAAAACCTGAACGCCATGGCCATCGATGGAGTGCTGAGGAAGATCAACGTCTATTGCACGCGTTTCAGAACGACAAGCGTGACGTTCGTTCCATCTCGCGTGACTTTGGGCGATCACCATCGTCTATTGT
>NZ_JBKQXN010000291.1:0-3908 GCF_046762905.1 Yoonia sp. R2-816
GGCTGATCTTTCCTCGGCGCGCACCTCCAGGAACACCTCCTGGACCTTTGGGTCGCTGTGGATCGTGGCGTTGGCATTCTTCGGCGGCCAGACCTTCGGCTGATTGCGCACATTCCCCTGCTGATCTGTGTGGAAGCCGATGTAGAGCTGCGCGGACTTCCACAGTCGGCGGGTTGCTTTTGCGACCTGGTTCATTCTGCTTGCTCCATGGTTTTGCCTCTTTCGGCTCCGTGTTGTGCAACGCCAGATGCCATCCGCCTGGAAGGCCCTTTCAAACAGGCCACGGAAACGGCCTGTTCTGCGCTGCCACTTGCTGTTTGTCCCCCTTCCCGCGTTTTTCCGGCGCAGAGGGGGGCCGGTGAAAGATGACCCGTGCTGATTCAGGCTGGTGAACACCCCTTGGGGCCGGAACGTAGTAGAGGACCGCGTTTGCGCGGTTGGGAGCCAGAATGAATCTGCTAAGGGAAATCGCCGGCCACCCGACGATCGGAAATCAAGCGCCGCCGCCTCTCATGGCGGCGCAGCAAAACCAAAAATCGTCAGATTTGCCAGAGCGTCAGCGGAGGCAGATCTGTCTGAACCACCGATGTGATCCTTGCCTCAAGCAAGGATCTCCACTGAACCGTCGATGCGGTGTCGGAAAATGAGCGTTGGATTGTGAGCATAGACAGCAGAATTGGCAGGCCCGCTCATGGGGCCTACTGGACGTCTCTTGTTCTCATGTGGAAGCTTCTGTGTGCTCTGCTTCAGCGATGACGTCTTGATATTTATCTATATGCCCGCATGGGTTCTGCCAGCAGCTCAGGTCATACCACTCACCGTCTTCGCAGAATTGTCGCAACGCGGGCTTCCCACGTTTTTCGCCGCATTTGGGGCAAAAGTCAGAGATTGTAACCCTTTTGATGATTTGATTTATCGAGCGGTAAGTTTTGCCCCAAAGTCGATGCTGCAAAGCGCGATCCAGTACTGACACGTCCATTTTCGTCTCCTTTCCTTGAAAGAGGTTTGTGGACGGCCCTTGGCAGGACCGTCCGTTGTTTTGCTCATTCGGCGTTGAACTGGCCGACCTTGATGCCTTTCGCTTCGGCCTTTTGACCAAGGTTTATCGCGACGCCATTGCCACCGAAGATCAGGACGCCAATTGGCTTGGCCGCAATGATCGCATCGTTGGCTTTGAATGGAGCGGCTTTGCCGTGGCCCTGCCAGTTTGGCCGAAAGAGGATCTGGCGAACCTTGTTGTTGCGCGCCCATGTGGCTGCGATGCGCTCCACACCCTTGCCATGACCTTTGTGGCACAGAACCATGTCGGGATATTTAACGAATGTCTGATCGAGAATGCGGTAGATTTCCCGGCAATCCTTTGCCTCTGCATCGCCGGTGATGGCAATCTTTGGTCCCTCGACCTTGTTGCGTTCGGCCTGTTCGCGGTCGTGTCGGTTCAGAAGCTCCTTTGCTTCGAACACCGCGCCGGTTGCCTGAGCGTCTTTCGTTGTGCGGCTGCCCGTGACGGGCGTGTAGGCTTGCCCGGTCTCGATTTCGTAGCACTGGGCAGCTTTTTCAGCCATGATCTTGAGCGCTTCGGCTTTTTCCCAAAGAGTCTCGAACCGGCTGGATGTCTTTTCCAGTTCCATTTCGGCGACTTCGGACCCGTCCTGAGCTTCTATCAGCCCTTGGATCTGGCGCTTGTGCTTGTCGGCCTGCCCGGCCAGCGCCGTCGCCCGGCGCTGTAGCAAAGTGGCCAATCCGTGTGCCAGCGGTTCGATTTCAGATGCAAGACCGGTGCCCTGCAGCCTGCCAATCAACGTCTCGAAGGATTCGAGAACGATTTGATCGCGCAGCTCGTCATCATTGGGAATGATCAGATCATCGGTGCCGTTTTCGGTCAGGCCAAAGAGTTCAATCGCGTCGTATGTTGTGGTTTGGTCAAGCATCTCAGTTTCTCCATAGGATGTTTTAGCTGCTCCACGGAATGCGGAACATACCGACCGCCTTCGTCCAAAGTGGTTCGGGTCAAGGACGCCACAGGCGCCAGCTTTGCTGGGCCGGAGTATTTTCAGAGAACCTGGCTGCTACACGCGCCGTTCACCGATTGGTGCGATCTCCGCCACACCCTCTGCCCTTGCCGAAAATACGGAGGATCCTTGAGGCGGGCCGCTTTGGGTGCCAATCCGGAGGATATGCTTCCGCTTTCAGTAGGAGGAGGAATACGTGAGGCAGGCGATACCGGTGCAGGCAAAGGCTGATGGGCTGCGCAGCGCCGATGACGGAGTGGAGGAACGCCTCATCGTAGCCTTGCGAAGATGATGGCTGACGGAACGCAGTCTTCGGCCAAGCGGCCTGTCAGACTGCTCGTGCCGCAATCGCCTGACGGGCCACCCAACGCAACATCCACACGACTGTGTGAGCGCGCATGGCGCGCTTCAGACTTTCAACACGCGCAGCCGAGAAAGGCTGGCCGTAAGGCTTTGCAACGTCCGTTCTGGATCACAACCCCTCAATGGAGCGCCCGGCGAAGGGATCGTTACCCCTTGTGGGCCGAGACACCTCTGGTGGCTCGGGTGAGGCTTTGCCGAACTAGAGCCCGATCAGCTTCAGCTGATCGCCCCATATCGCGTTGATCCTTCGCACACTGGGAACCCGCTTCGGCCTTTTCTGTCTCATCCGGATGGGGAACGGACCCCTTTTTTGAAACAAACTTCGCAGTTTCCGTCTCCGAAAACCTAAATAGAATTGTCCCAGCAAAACTGACAGGCTTGCTGTTGGGGAGCAATAGACTAAACCGAGTTTGCCGCGTTTGCGGCACAACCGAAAGTGAGGTGAAACTATGTGAACGACACAATTTACAAGCGATTGACCATCACGCTTATGGTCATCGGCGTTGTACTCAGCGCTGTGAGATTAGGCGTAGCTTTGCTCTAGTAGAGTGAAGCGGACCCGGAAGTGTTGTAGCACCTCCGGGTCTTTATTTCAGCGGGATGACATGTGAACGTCAACCTACAAGCAAGGTCTGAGATAGTTGGTCATGACCGAATAGTCAATATTTGAGCAGATCACGAACCAGCGTCCTCGCCTTCAAAATAGCATAACTTACCATGATTTAACAGATTGTAGCACCATCCTGCGGTCACTTGTTGCAGTCGATCCACTTTGACATGAGCGCCTTGTCGCGGAAGCACTCATCGGGCACCTGACTGCGCTTGTAACGGGCGATGCGCTCGGCAAATTGCACCTGTTTTGACGATGGATAGCTGTCAAACCGGCTTGGTTTCGCGGATTTCGCCTGCTGGGCATCAATCCAGGCCGAAATCTCCCGCCGGTCCTGCTGCACGTCGTCCGGCAATACGGTTCCGGCTCTTGCGGCGAGTGACCGTGCAAACCGGATCTGTTTTTCCGTTGCAGGAAGCTGATGGTAGTCGTTGGTTTGCATGACAGACACCTCCGTGGATTGCGGAAATCGTGTATAGAGCTTAGAACAAATAGCGAACGAAAGCAACTTTCGCTGTGCAAATGAGGATCTGAGACTTCCGAAATCGCCGGTTTGAGACCGCGAGGTGGTATTCGGGTGCCTGGATCGCACCCGGTGGCTCGCCGAAGCACGCTCTCAGTTCGACATCTACGCGACTGTCTGAGCACGCATGGCGCGCTTCAGACTTTTGACACGCGAAGCCGAGAAAGGCTGGCTGTAAAGGACTTCTCCGGGCATTGGATGAAAGAGTGATCACCGCTTGGATACGACCTCCACCGCGTCCAGATGAAGCAGTCGCGCAACAATAGACGATGGTGATCGCCCAAAGTCACGCGAGATGGAACGAACGTCACGCTTGTCGTTCTGAAACGCGTGCAATAGACGTTGATCTTCCTCAGCACTCCATCGATGGCCATGGCGTTCAGGTTTTGGTTCATCTGGT
>NZ_JBKQXN010000292.1:0-331 GCF_046762905.1 Yoonia sp. R2-816
AAATCCGTCTGAGAACGCAATTTCAGAGATGGACATATTTCCTGCATCAATCATCCGATTTGCGCGTTGCACGCTTGCGGTCGCCGCGACTTTGCTAGGACTCGCACCCGCATGTTTATCAAACAGCCGCGTAATGTGTCGGTCTCCGTTGCCGAACATTTCAGGGATATCCATGTCGGTGTTTGCATCCAAAAAACCCATCTTCGATCATTCGTAATGCACGTCCCACTGTGGTCGCTGTCCCAAGCCACGCGGGACTGCCGGGTGCAGTTGCTGGGCGGCCGCGCAGGCCAGGGCGGACCCCGGCGCGCGCCGCCGCCGCTGCGGGCGG
>NZ_JBKQXN010000293.1:0-370 GCF_046762905.1 Yoonia sp. R2-816
CCGCCCCTCAGATAATCCCGGCCATCCCCGCCCCACAGATCGTCATCGCCATCCCCGCCGTACCGAGTGTCATCCCCAAAATCGCCGTACAGATAGTCATCGCCATCCCCGCCGTACAGAGTGTCATCACCAACATCGCCCCACAGATCGTCATGGCCATCCCCGCCGTACAGCTTGTCATCGACCGCGCAGCTGGCGATGCCATTCTGTGGGGCGGGGATGGCCATGGCCATCTGAGTGGCGGGGATGGCCATGACGATCTGTGGGGCGGTGATGGCATTGACACCCTGAGTGGCGGTTCTGGCGATGACAGCCTGTCGGGCGGTGATGGCGATGACGATCTGTTGGGCGGTGATGGCGATGACTATCT
>NZ_JBKQXN010000294.1:0-24080 GCF_046762905.1 Yoonia sp. R2-816
CGAGATCTCCCCGCTGGGATGCAACGAGACCAATACAGGCCGCCGGATCAACCGCCGTGTCGAGGTCTGGGTCCGGGATGTCGTCGCACGCAACTGATGCGACAGCCAACCAAACACACCCAAATCAACACGGATCTGACACAGACGTGTCAAGACGGTCCGTCAGTATCCGTCGTATGAGGACACATTTATGAACACGCTAAGAAACCTGATGGCCGCAGCCATACTCGCCATGCCCGCGCCGCTGATGGCGCAGACGCTGGACGAGATCAACAAACTGAACCAGATGACCCCGGAAGAGCTGCTGCCGCTCGCCTTGGCGGAGGGCACGGTGACAGTCTATTCCTTCACCAGCCGGATCGGCAAAGTCGAGGCCGCATTTGAGGCGGCCTATCCCGGCATAGATATGAAGGGCTTCGACATATCATCGACGGAACAAATTGAACTTCTCATTGAAGAGAGCGAAGACTTCATCACAAACGCCGACGTGATTTATATCTCGGACACACCTGTGGTTCTGGTGAAAATCTTCGACGGCGGCATCATCCAGCCCTACATTCCGCCGCGTATTATCGACCGTGTACCGCCCGCGTTGCGCGATCCTATCCTCACGCAGCGATTGTCGACCAAAGTGTTGATGTATAATGAAGAAGCCCACCCAGAAGGCCCACCTGTGGACAGCCTGTGGGACCTCACCCGTGATGAATGGCGCGGCCGTGTTTTTATGGTCGATCCGCTCGAGCGCGGGGACTACCTTGACCTAATGACCCAGATTTTCCTGCACGCGGACGAGATGGCCGCCGCCTACGAAGAGGAGTTCGGTAGACCCATCGTGCTGGATGGTGTGGAAAACGCAGGCCAGCAATTCATTGCGGACTTCTTTGCCAATGACCCTGTTCTGGTTGATTCAACCGATGACGTGAACGCAGCCGTTGGCGCCATTGGCCAGGAAAACCCGCCGCTTGGTTTCACCAGCTATTCCGACCGGCGTGACAACGAGGAAGAAGGCTGGGCACTGCAAGTCGCCAACGATGTAAAGCCGTCCCCGGGCATCATCTTTCCTGCGATCCTGGCGATTGCCGACAAGCCCAACAACCCTGCTGCCGCGCGTCTGGCGATTGATTTCATGATGGGTGATGAAACCGAATTCGGCGGCCCCGGCCTTGCGCCGTTTTATGTGCCCGGTGACTATCTGTCACGCACCGACATCCCACAGCACCCGGATGCGATCCCTCTCGACGATTTCAACGCCTGGCTTCTGACAGCATCTGAAGCCGCAACCGCCGTGCGTGACGAAGTCGCTGATTTCATAGTGACATTAAGATGAGCGGTTGATTGTGATGGGACGGTCGAACAATTGGCTGCCCCAACCATGTGCTCACAATCGTCGTCGAGAGCTATGGAGGCTGCGTTCATTTTTTGACATTCTTGACCAAATCGGTGCCAGGCGTAGATGCCGACTCTAGAACGGACATTCGATCACGCTGCAGCATTGGTGCACATCAACCGCATAATGGCTTGTTTTATTGGGATTTGGGCGGTCGGCGAAACGTCGGATTTGCGTCGGCAAAGCGTATGGCACCCTGGCGGTGATTGGGTCGGTTAATGGGGCGTCCGGGGGTGGGGGGTTAATGGGTGTTAGTATTTATGGTCGTTGAGAGGTATGGACTCAATGCCCCATTCGACCTCTGCTAGCGTCGGTATTCAATACTTTTTAGTTTATAATCTTGAAAAATTAGAATGTAATGCGATCGCTTTCCTTCTTCTGAAAAATCCCACCGGTCATAGGAAAACAACCACTCAAAATCGACTTCAGTATTGGAGTTTGGTTCTGGAGTGGTGCTAACAATTGCACGGTCATTGTTCGGGTTCTTGCGAGGCAATGACTGCACGCCATCGACGGTACCGTCCAATATCAACTCCCTCAGCACACCAAAAAAAGCATCAATATCATCTGTAGGCAGCTTTTCCAGCACTTCACGAGAGCTGCTTGTCACCTCCTCGATTTCCCAAATCTCCTGATTGTCGAGTTGGACATTTATGAAGACGCCCAATCCGCTGATGACCAACATGTCTGAATCACGCAACAAGCCTATATCCTCGACATTCTCACGATCTATATAGGTCCGAGAGACCGTCGATGGCCACACACTCAGCACATCTTCTCTTTTGACTAAAGCATCAAAGACCTGCTGTTTGGATTGACCAATCACAATTCCGTCCATCCCGCCCGCCGTAGACAGAACGCTTTGTTCTTCAGAAGCCACATACAAATATCCTGTGAAACTCAGCACGAGTGACGTAGCAAGGACCCAAATTCTCGATCTATACTGCATATAACCCCGTACCTAGTTCATCCGATCAGGTGTTCTGTTGCCATGTAAGGCGCCTATTGACGGCCGCCTTCCGTCTGCGCGTCTGATTATTTCAAATGCCGCGGTATTCGAATTCTGCGGATTTCCCGGTCCAAAAAAGTTCTTGTACGTCCCTTGTCGATAGTCTTTACCAGCTGCGACTATATTGCGGTCAAATTGGCAAGCGGCTTGCTCATTGGGCACGTAAATTTGGGCTACTTCCGAGTATTCAGCACTACCGACAACGCCACTATTAGTGTTAGTCGCCAAAATAACTTTAGATAATCGATAGCGGTCCACTGGTTGTCTTGCGTTTCTTTTCTATCACGATATGGGTTAAGCCTTTCTGGAATTGACCAGTCGAACAAAACGTAAAGTATTGATCCTATTTTTGACATTAGGGAAAAAATCTTTCAATTCTATTGTGGATGTACGGGCTAAAAAAGGAACTTCCTGCCCCGGATCCTACTGCCCCAAATGGCGAGAAGATCGCGCCAGCAATGCAGCCGGCGACAAATTCTGCACCAGGATCCAAACAAGCTATTTCGTCCATTGTCAGTCCCTCGTTGAAATTTAAACGTCCAAGCTCAGAAAACACACCAAAAACGCCACCTACTAAGCACCCTCCTAGAAAGCGCACAATGAGTGGAATGAACTGCCCTGTTGGATCCACATACCACCCCGGGTTCTGTAGCGCATACCCATAAACACTGGCCCCATCGACCAACCCCAGCGGATCGGCCTGCATGTACCGTCCGGTTGTCGGATCGTAGTCCCGCATCCAGTTCTGGTGCAGGCCGGTTTCGCTTTGGAACCACTGCCCGGGGAAGCGCAGGTCCGAGTTCGGGCCTGAGGATGTTTGCACCCCGCCGAAGGGGAGGTATGTTGCCTCCCACACCTTCACGCCAGCATTGTCTGTCGCAAAGACAGGCCGTCCGATGTGGTCGGTGCGAACGAAGTACAACTGCCCCGCCTCGAGCACGCCGACGATCATCCCCGACGCCCAGATATATTCGCGGATCAGCGTGCTGGTGCCGGTGCCTGGGTCGTAGTCGTACTCCGCGATCCGGTTGCCCAACGCGTCATGGACCGAGTGGATCGTCTGGCCCGAGGCGGTCAGATGGAGCACCACCTGCTGGCCGAGGCTGTTATATTTCTTCGGATCGAAATAACTTCTACCGTCAGCAGTGGTCAGTTCGATTCGTTAGGACGAAAAAAATAGTGAGGGATCCGGCGGCGAAAGGATTATTCTGATGCACTCTCCTTCCTGAAGCGTACCATGATAAAAGGATTGGCAATCAATAAAAATCCAAGAATATGCATGTACACAAGAAATGCAAATAAACACCAAACATTTTCCGGCGAACGAAGCATAACTTGTCATGGTAGATCTATTCGATGCCAATTTGACGTAAGCATAATACGAACTTGCGGCGATCAAACATGTTAATACTCGCGGAAGCTCCAGTTCCAACCAAATATACGTAGCAATAATGAGCCCAGACAGAAACTCGTATGAGTTCAGATTCACCGTTGGATACATTTCCCAAACCAGCTGGCTAAATATCCGTACTAGAAAAGCTGTCCAGATGATACTTTTTGCAGTCTTCGCCGACAATGCCATCAATCTCTTCCTATTGGTTGGGAAATAGTGGTCGAACCGTGAAGTATTCATCAAAACGATTCAGTTCACCAGCCAAGTCATACGGAACTACATCATGCTGCAGGTGCTTCACAATACTAGTTGGATTTGTAAGCTCTGGAGAGTAACGGTCGATTGCACCTGAGCGATCTTGCATATTCCCACGAACAACTTCCCTGTGCTGACTGGGCAAAACGAGTGTTCCGTCGCTGTTATAGACACACTGGACACCGGCACCAAAATCATTGGGCTGGGATCTCATACTGAAAAGATTTGCTCCTGGATGATAGCTGTTTTCACGTCGGCCCATTGGACGTAGCCCACGCCATGTTTCTCCTGAATAGTCAACTCCAAATTCTACTTCACAGGGGCACTCAGGCAGCCCCGCTTGCCACTGTTGATACGCGCGCTCCAACCGCAACCATTCTTCGAACATTGATTCTTTAGTCACATCTTTCCCTTGTTTAATCAGACTGCGCACGGCGTCGGTGATCGTAAACTCCCCCCTCGGATCTACGTACCTTCCCGGATTCTGCAGGGCGTAGCCGTAGATGCTGGCTCCATCGACCAACCCCAGCGGGTCTGCTTGCATGTACCGCCCTGTCGTAGGATCATAGTCCCGCATCCAGTTCTGGTGCAGGCCGGTTTCGCTTTGGAACCATTGCCCGGGGAAGCGCAGCGCGGAGTTTGGCCCCGTAGACGTGTGCACGCCACCGAAGGGGAGGTATGTCGCCTCCCACACCTTCACGCCCGCGTCGTCGGTCGCAAAGACGGGCCGTCCGATGTGGTCAGTCCGCACAAAATACAGCGTCCCGTTTTCGACCACGCCAACGATCATCCCACCGGCCCAGATATATTCGCGGATCAGCGTGCTGGTGCCGGTGCCCGGGTCGTAGTCATACTCCGCAATCCGGTTGCCCAACGCGTCATGGACCGAATGGATCGTCTGCCCGGCGGCAGTCAGGTGGCGGACCACCTGCTGGCCGAGGCTGTTGTACTGGTATTGCGCCTGCACGACCCCGTTCACCGCGAAGGAGGACATGCGGTTGGCAGCGTCATAGGTATAGCTGTGGGCCAGCGCGCCGCGATTGGTGGCGATGACATTTCCCGCGCCATCATAGGTAAAGCGCCGCTCGACCCCGGTGCTCAGCAGCACGGAATCCAGCTGGTTGGTGTCCGGCCAGTAGCTGTAGACATCCACCAGCGGGGTGCCCGCGACCAGCGACATCTGCTCGGTCCGGTTGCCGACGCTGTCATAGAGCCAGTCGAAATCACCCCAGGTCCCGTCGGCGGAGGCGAGGAATTCGCGGTTGGAATAGGTGAATGACTGGCCCTGTGCGGGGTTGAGGTTGTCGGTGACGCCGCCCAGATTATTCCGGTTGGTCCAGTTATAGGTCTCGTCCCGCAGGGTGGTGCCGGATCGGGTGTCGGTCAGCCCGGTCAGCCGGTAGGAGCTGTCATAGCTCGCCGTCATGACCCCACCATCGCCATAGGTCAGCGATGTGAGCGGCCCGTGCGGTTTGTAGGTCAGCCCGCTGACCACATCGACGGGGGCGGCGTAGCTGTTGAACACCGGATCGAAGGCCTGCCATTGTAGCCCGGTCAGGTCCCCATCCGCATCATAGCTGAAGAGCAGTTGCGACCCGCTGGGATAGTCCATCTGCGTGGTCTGCCCGCCTGCATCACTGGTGTAGGTCGTGCTGTATTGGGCGCTGCCGATCTGGCGCAAGTCCTCAAAGAACGCCCCGCGCGTCGGATCGTTGCTATAGCTGGTCTGTCCGGTCTGGTCGGTGACAGAGGCCAGGCTGCCCAGGTTATGGGGTTGGGCCGGATCGCTGTGATAGGTGAAGATCTGGTCGAGCGATGGGTCTGCGGGGAAGGTCTTGGACACCAGCCGCCCGCCATCGTCATAGGCATAGTTGGTCACGACCCCGCGTCCGTCGGTCATGGAGGTGACCATGCCGCGATTGTTATAGCTATAGGTCATGGTGCCCCGGTCGGCGCTGACCTCGCGGATCAGATCCCCAAACCCGTTGAAATCGAACGCTGTCTCGATCCCGCGGGGGTCGATATAGCTGGTCATCTGGTTGTCGACATCATGGGCCATGGCTGTGGTCCCGTTCGCCCGGTCGACGATCTGGCTCATCCGGTTGAGCGCGTCATAGCTGTTCGTCGTCGTCAGGCTGGTCGCATCGGTGATGGTGGCCAGGTTATCCTCGACATCATGCGAAAAGCTGGTGGTCTGCCCGTTGGACCCGATGGCCTGCAGGATCCGCCCGAGTTCGTCATATTGCGTCTCTTCCAGATAGGCGATGGTGGCCGTCGCGTCGGAATAGGTTGTCCGGGTGATGTTGCCCATGGCGTCATGGTCAAAGCCGATGGTGTCGCCAGAGGGGGCGGTTATCTGGGTTAGCCTGCGCGCTTCATCGTAGGTGTAATTCCAGGTCCGCCCCAGCGGATCGGTGGAGGACAGCATCTGCCCGATGATGTCGTAGGTGTAGGTGGTTTCCTCGTTCAGCGTGCCCGGTTCGAAGGTCGATTTGAGCAGTCGCCCGGCCAGATCGTATTCCAACGCCCATTCGAAGCCCTGATGATCGCGGATCAGCGTCGGCTGGCCGGATGTGCCATAGGCCAGCACCTCCTGCGTTAGTCCGTTCGGGTCTGTCGTGGTTAGGAGTTGCCCCCTGGCGTTGTAGGTGTAGGTGGTGACATCGTTGACCCCATCAGCCGCCAACCCCGGCCCATCCATGGAGGTCAGGACCTTCAGGCCGGAGGGGAGTGTGCTGTAGGTGTAGGTCCAGGTCCGGGTCTTGCCGTTGTCAGGGCTGCCCACAAGCATGTCGGTCTGGGTATAGCTGGTCAGCAGGGTGTCGGCATCGTAGGTGAAGCTCTCTTGCAACTCTGCCGTGGTCCGGGTCAGCGGTTTGCGCATTTTGCCGGTCCACGTGTAGGTCGTCACCCGAGGGTTCAGCCCATCGGCATCCTCGGTCCGGGTCAGGATGCGCCCCTCGCTGTCGCGGGTCATGACCGTGCGGGCGCCGTTGCGCTCAATCCGCTCGATGATGCGGCCTGCAGAGTTATAAGTCGCAGTCGTATTTGAGGGCAGGCAGTTCACGGTTGAAACGCCCTCGACACTGACCAGGCGATCCATGCCTGCAATCTCTTCAAAGGAGTAGACGGTGTCTTTGCCCAACTCGTTGGTGACCGTGACATCGTAACCCAAAGTGGTCTCAATGGGACCGCCGATTGTCGTAAGTTCAGCCCCGCCAAAATGAGAGCTTGTTACGCCTCTGCGTTCAGTTGACCCATCTGGAAAACCATATCCGAAGCTTGCAAAGTCAAAAGGCTGGCCTGTCGCGTCAACGCGGCCATCGCCAACACTGGTAAGAAGATGCCTTTCACCCCAATCAATGCCATAACCGTATCGGGAATCGCTGAGAACCAAACCGGACCCAATTTCGGTAACCGTCACGCGAGAGTTGCGCGCCGGATCAATGTCGTCGAAACCGAGCCCCGGGTGCCGCACACCACCGCTGATATATTCGAAGTCAATGCGGACGTCCGGCGTCATCGAGATGCCGTTATACTCGGTATCAATGATTATTTCGGTAATTCCGGGGTCAACGCCGAGTAGACCCGGATTTACGTCCTCGCTCCATGTGAATTCTGCTCGCTGGCCATGTATGTCTTCAAGTGATGTAATCCGGCCTTGAGTGTCATTTGAGACGAAGATGGAGTATCCGTCCGGCCAACGCCGTTCGTACAGAAGGGCCAAACCAGAGTTGAAATTCTGGAAGATATCCTTTTGACCACTGGCGTGACGGAGTACGTGGCGTCCCCCCTCAGCGGAAGATCTATTGTCGTAGCGATATCCATGATCACCCGATACCGGCACGGTAGATATGTAGCCGTTGAAGGCGTGCATAACATCGTTGCCCATGAATACATTGCGATCAAAATAGCCGCGGTGCCGGACAGTGCTGAACCAAGGCATAGACCAGCCATATCCAATCCCCTGGGCAGTGGGGTCTTGTATATGGGGTTCCGAAGTATAATGGCGCACAAAGCTGAAACGGGCATCAAGCGGCGATATCCAGTCAACCGCATCCTGGCGTTTGCGTCCGGACGATATGACAATAGGATTTCCGTCGACGGGGCAACTGGTCTTTGGTTCGTAAAAACAAACACGCTGCAGAGCACGAATATCGCCTGCGTTAACCTCGACTACGCAGTTCAGTACTGCGAAGCTCTCAAAGGAAATCGTTACACCAACCGGGTCAACGTATGACATAAAGCACGTTGCCGTATACTGATGCGGGACCATCGCATCATCCAGCGTATCTTCGACAATGACGTCGTTGAGTTTGAAGTCACTGCCTTGTCTGGTAGCAGCGTGCCAGGCGAGCGCTAGGCCGCAGGCCCCGCGCGCGCTACCGGTTGGTTGGTCCCGCCAATCCCAAAACTCATCGCCTTCTTCGTAAACCGTTTGAGAGTGAACCGTTTGCGGCAACAGTAGGAACGATATCCATAAGCAAACTTTTAAAAGCTGTAACGTCCGCTGAAATGAGATGTGCAAGATATTCATCATGTCCTCTGCCTAAGTGATTCAGATCGATGCAGTATCCTCCTGATAGAAACCTACAATCGAACTGATGCGTTCACCCATTTGCACTGATTACAGATACATCTGACCAAAAAGGCCGTGATCATTGGTCTAAGGTTTGCCTGTTGAAGGAGAACCCAGTTAACTACTTCACCGCCTGGATGTTGGGTCGAGTTGTTGACCACTGCAGACGTCTATTCGAAAAACTGCGCACCTTCCGGATGATCGGGGTGGGAATAGGCGGTCGTCGCTACAAAAAGAGCAAAGACGAGTGTTTCAATAAAACGAACACACAAAACAGTCTCGACAAATACATCTAATCTAGCAGAAGGGCCATATACTCACCTCTAAATCAATTTGAAGAGAGCGCAACATTTCACCTATGAATGGCATCTATCTGTTCATATACCCGCAATAATTGTCAATTCATCCGAGGAAAAATAGTGTTTCCAAATTCAGCTTTCAACTCGCTTGACAAGTGTAATTGATGTGGTTCCGGGCGGGTTTCTCGAACCAAAACCCTGTGATCGGCAGATTTGGCTGAGAGCAGAAACTGCAAGAAAGAATGCGCTGTCGATGATGATATTGGCGCGGAAGGCTGCCAGCCAATGCCCGAATTGTTGAAACCCAATTCGTCAATTTGGTGTTGCCACCGCATAGCAGAAATATCCGGTAGCTTACTTCGGGCTTACTGGATAGCAATACCTGCGCTCATAGCTAGTATCTCCAACATCATTGGGCCCACTCGTACTCAACAATCGCAGAGGCCATCGCTTCGCATATCAACGCCGCCAGCAGGTTTGATACTGGCCAGGACGGCAGGCAGGGCGCATTGAATGCGCACTGCAGCGCCAATCAGCGGAATGTATCGGCCAGCAGCCGTGCGAGTGTCGGCTCGCTCAGATAGCCAGTCGAGGGCAGGTTCCGGCTGGTCTGGTAGCGCGCGATGGCTCGGCGTGTGTCCCGGTCAAACCGCCCGTCCACATTACCGGGGTTGAACCCAAGCTGGGCCAGCCGACTTTCGATCAGCCGGGCCAGGATCGGGTTCACGTTCAACCGGCGTTCCTGTTCCTGCGCATCTTCGACGCGCTGGTCTTCCTCGCGGTCACGCCCTGTCAATTCGTTCAGCTTCTGTGTCGCCTCTTCGGCAAAGGCACCTTCCGGATAACGCTCCAGATAGGCGCGGTAGCCTGCGATATCGCCGCGTGCGCCGGTTTCCTCCCAATAGGCCCGGTCAAGGCGCAATGCCTCTTCGCGCTCACGCTCTTCTTCGGCTTCAATCTCGGCTGCGCGGCGGCGCGCCTGAGCATCAATCCGGTCGATCTGTTCGCGGGTCAGGAACGATGTCTGCTGAAACCCGTTCGTCTGCTGCCAGTTGCGGATCGCACTGCGGCTGCCGGGGCCAAAGATGCCGTCAACACCGCGGGTATTGTAACCCAGCAAGGTCAGATTGCGCTGGATCGCGCGACGGGCATCCCGGTTCAGGTTCAGGCTTTCTTCGGACAGCCGATCCAGGCGGACGGGATCGTTTTCGATCTCATCCAGCTTGCGCCGCGCCTCTGCGGCATAGGCGCTGTCGGGATACTGAAACAAGAAATCGCGATAGCTGTCGGCGGTATCCTGGGTCTGTGCATCGCGCCATGCGGCGACTGTCGGGTCGCCGGCAGGGCGCGGTGCAGGCCCGTCGGCGTCCGGTTGCATCACCAGACTGGCGGGCCGGAACCCTTCCATCCGCAAACGGCGGCTGTCATCGACATAAGCCACCAGATCAGCGCCATCGCGCGCAGCCTCGGTCAGAACATCATCGACCGATCCGGGCGCGCTGACGATCACGCTGACCCCTTGCGGGATATCAAGCCGACCCACCCCTTGGCTCAGCCCTTGCCCAAGGCTGTTACTGTCGCCTTCATCAATGCCCAGAACCAGCAAGGCCTGACCGGGCGTCTGGGCCAATACATGCATCAGGCTATCCACCGAAATGGCCGTATCACCCATGCCAAACAGCGACGGGTCGCGCGCATCGGATGCCATCAGCCAGGCGCGGTCGCCATCTGAATAGAACCGGCCCGACAAGGCCACGATCAGCCGGTCGGCATCCGCAACCTCGGCCACGAAGCGGTTCAGTTCCGGCAGCATGTCGCGACCGGATTCGTTGGTCGCCACCTCGACGGCATAGCCCGCGTCACGCAGATCACCCTCGGCCCGCGCCAGATCATCGGCGCCGGACACCCGCCGAAACTCCTGATAACGTTCGACCCCCAGCAACAGGGCGGCATCTTCGGCCATGGCAGGCAGGGCAAGCGCTGACAGCGCGGTACTCAGGAACAATCTACGCATCATGCGTCTCCTTGGTCTTTCATGTTTCATAGGTGCGCCTGTCCTCGATCACGAGGCCATCACGCGGCAGGGTGCCGGGGGCCATGCAGGCCACTTCACCCTTCAGTTTCAGCACATCCTGCACGGCGGCGGCGATCGCGGCCTGATCCAGCCCTTCGCCTTCTACCTGCACGATCATCTTGTCGGCGTCACCGTCGCGGTCGGCAATCACCCGGGCCCGGTCCACACCTGTCTTGGCGACCAGTGCGGCTACCTGCTCGGGACGGACGAACATGCCCTTGATCTTGGTGGTCTGGTCGGCGCGTCCCATCCAGCCTTTGATGCGCATATTGGTGCGGCCACAGGGGCTGGGGCCGGCCATTACGGCGCTCATGTCGCCGGTGGCAAAGCGGATCAGAGGGTAATCGGGGTTCAGCGAGGTGACCACGACCTCACCCACCTCGCCTTCGGGCACAGGATCACCAGTGCCGGGGGTGACGATTTCGATGATCACCCCTTCATCCACAATCATGCCTTCGCCCGGCACGGTTTCATAGGCCAGATGCCCCAGATCTGCAGTGGCATAGCATTGCATGCAAGTGATGCCACGGGCGGCATAATACTGGCGCAGTTGCGGGAAAAGCGCCCCACCCGATACGGCGGCCTTGGTTATCTGTAACGTCACACCCACCTCATCGGCTTTCTCAAGGATCACCTTGAGGTAATCGGGCGTGCCTGCATAGGCGGTCGTGCCGATATCGGCGGCCGCCCGCACTTGCAGCTCTGTCTGGCCGGTGCCAGCGGGCAAAACCTTGGCCCCCACGGCGCGGGCCCCGCTTTCAAACATGGTGCCCGCAGGGGTCAGATGATAGCCAAAACAGTTCTGGACAATGTCATCCTTGCCGATCCCGCAGGCCTGCAGGAACCGACCAAAGCGCCACCAGTCATGGCTGGACCCGCCCGGTTCGTAGATCGGGCCGGGGGACTGGAAGATATGGGTGATATTGCTGGTATGGATCCCGCCAAAGGGGGGGTGTTCCTTTTGCCAGCCGGTCAGGTCCGATTTGCGCAGGACCGGAAACCTGGTCAGATCAGAAAGCGCGTTGATCTCGACATCCGGCAGGCATGACGTCTCACTTTCGCGGACGATAGCAACCTGTGCGGCCAGGGCTGCCAACTGTGCCGCCGCCCGCTCTGCCGGGTCACGTGTTTCCAGATCGTCGTAATAGATCGTCATCGGTGTCTCCTGTCCTTGCCGGATCATCGTGCCGGGTTGGACAAGGGAAAGCTAGAGGTGATGCGGTGTGTTATGCGATATCAGAGGGCGAGAGCGAGACGGGTCTTTCAGATTGACTGCGGACCAATCGATAGGAACAAGGAACCTAATATGCCTAAATCGATGAGGCGCTGAAGGTGCCAAGGTAAAAACCTATCGACGGCGCCTGGGCGATTTCGACTGGCTTAGTGACAGCGTCGGCAACCGAACCGAGCAGATGTCGCTGGTCGCGGGCACCCCGCTGGTCGATGTCTACAGCTACTGGCCTGACACCAACGAACTGGATTCCGTCCTGCTGTGCAAGGGGGGTCAAGCGGCGCTTTACCTATGACGGCGCCAAATCGTCCAGCGTAACCTTTACGCCAGCCAGCGTTTCCGTCGCCGGTAACTGCGCACGTTGCGGAAGCTTTTGCGCCCCTCGTCCGACATGCCAAGGTAGAACTCCTTGACGTCCGGGTTCTCGCGCAGTTCGGCGGCGGGGCCTTCCATCACGACACGTCCGCTTTCAAGGATGTAGCCCTGATGGGCGAACCGCAGGGCCACATTGGTATTCTGTTCGGCAAGCAGGAAGGACACGCCTTCTTTCTCGTTCAAATTCTTCACGATAGTGAAGATCTCTTCGACCAGTTGCGGGGCCAGACCCATTGAGGGTTCATCCAGTAGGATCGTCTCGGGCCGGGACATCAGGGCGCGCCCGATGGCGCACATCTGCTGTTCGCCGCCGGAGGTATACCCGGCCTGCGACTTGCGCCGCTCTTTCAGCCGGGGGAAATAGCTGTAAACGAGGTCCAGATCGGCGCTGATTGCCCCGCCACCATCGCGGCGGGTATAGGCACCGGTCATCAGGTTTTCCTCGACCGTCAGATGTTCAAAGCAGTGGCGGCCCTCCATCACCTGAATGACCCCCATCTTGACCAGCGCTTCTGGCGACAAGTCCTGCACGCGGGTGCCACGATAGCTGACCGAGCCTTTAGTCACCTCACCCCGTTCGGAATGCAGCAGATTCGAGATCGCCTTGAGCGTGGTTGTCTTGCCCGCGCCATTCCCGCCAAGCAGCGCCGTGATACCGCCCTTTGGCACATTCAGCGACACGCCTTTGAGCACGAGGATCACGTGATTATAGATCACCTCTATATTGTTGACCTCTAGCAGGGTCTCAACGTCTGATTTGGCGGTGTCCAGCATGGGGTGTCTCCGGTTGGGAACGGGTGGCCCGAAGGCCACCCGCATTTATTCAGATCACAGGCAACCCGGTGTGATGTTGTTCTCGGCTGCAAACGCGGCAGAGTCCTCGGCCACCAGCGGCGAAATCACGGCATCATCGGGTGAGATGAAGTCCGTCAGCGGCTCCCACACGCCATCAGCGGCGTTCCACTGCTGGACAAGGCCCTGACCGGCGCCTCCATGGTCCTGACAGGACACGGAAAACTCTGGCCCGATGCCTTCCATGCCAAGTTCAGCCATCCGCGCATTGGTGATCTCCAACGCTTCCATGCCGTCGCGAACCATCGCAGGGGTCACGTCGGACACGCCATGGATTTCCTGGCCCTTGGCAATGGCTTCGGCGGCCAGCATGGCGGCATACATGCCGCGCACATAGAGCACCTTGCCGATATTGCTGCCATCACCGGCGGCGTTACCTGCATCATGCACCTGCGCCTGGATCTCTTCCAGCACGGGATAGTCGACAACGCGGTTCATATTCAGCGACTTGTAGCCATTGGCCGCCATACCCGCAGGGGTCACATCATGTTCGGCACCAGCCCACCAGTTGCCGATGAAGTTTTCCATCGGAAACCCGATATTGGCGGCCTCTTGCACGGCAACCTGGTTCATGACGCCCCAGCCCCACATCAGGACATAATCGGGCCGTTCGCGGCGGATCTGCAGCCATTGCGATTTCTGCTCCTGACCGGGGTGGTCCACGGCCAGTTGCGTCAGCTCAAACCCGTGCATGGATGACAGCTCTTCCAGCGTGCGGATCGGCTCCTTGCCATAGGCAGAGTTGTGATAGACCAGCGCGATCTTCTTGCCGCTCAGGTCACCGCCGTTTTCATCCAACAGGTAGTTTACGGCAACGGACGCAGCATCCCAATAGTTGGCCGGGTAGTTGAAGACCCAGTTGAAAACCTCACCATTGGCGGCAGATGTCCGGCCATAGCCCATGGTGTGAAGCGGGATACCGTCTGCGGTGGCCTTGGGAATCAACTGATAGGTAATCCCGGTGGACAGCGGCTGATAAATCAACGCGCCTTCGCCTTTGGTGCTTTCATAGCATTCCACACCCTTCTCGGTGTTATAACCGGTTTCGCATTCCAGGATGCGAACAGGTTCGCCGCCAATCCCGCCATCACGCGCATTCAGCAGGGCGAAATAGTCCTGAAACCCGTCAGAAAACGGCGTGCCACCCGCCGCATAAGGGCCGGTCCGGTAACTCAGATCCGGAATAACTAGTTCTGCCATTGCAGGCCCCGCGGCCATCGCCCCGGCCAGGGCCATCGCGGCCAGTGTCTTTATCTTCATCGGTTCTTTCCTCCCATTGGTTGATCCGACTTCTTGTTGTCGCAACGCTGCCCCGGACCTGATCCGGGACCTCCACGCCACGTTAATATGGAAACGGCCAAAGCCGCAGTTTTTCTTTCGCCAACCGCCATATCTGCGCCAGCCCATGTGGTTCCTTGATCAGGAAAAACATGATCAACGCGCCGACAATGACCAGATTGAGATGCGACACGATATCAGTGGGCCAGCCCAATACATCGACGCCGATCACCTTCAGCGCCACAGGCAACAGCACCAGAAACGCCGCGCCTGCGAAACACCCGAAAATACTGCCAAGCCCGCCGATGATGATCATGAACAGCACCAGGAATGATTTCTGGATGCCGAACGCCTCACCCACCTCAACCGCGCCCAGATAGACCGAAAAGAACAGCGCGCCCGAAATGCCGATAAAGAACGATGACACTGCAAAGGCGGTCAGTTTGGCCTTCAGCGGGTTCACCCCGATGATCTCGGCCGCGATGTCCATGTCACGGATCGCCATCCACGACCGGCCGACCGTGCCGCGGGTCAGGTTGCGCGCAATCAGGGCGCAGACCACCACAAAGATCAGACAGACCATGTACTGTGCCCAAGGGGCGGTATTTGGGCCGGTGACTGCAATCTCACTCACAAACCGTTCCGGCGCATTGATCTGGCCAGAGGCGGAGTAATTGTAAAACCACGAGATTTTGTTGAAAAGCCAGACGAGGAAGAACTGTGCAGCCAGTGTGGCGACAGCCAGATAGAACCCCTTGATCCGCAAGGACGGCAGACCAAAAAGAACCCCCACGGCAGCGGTGACAAAGCCCGCGAGGATGACCGCAATCACAGGGTTGATCTGGGTCAGGACGTAGACGGTCCATTCGGCATTCTGGGCGATGGTAAAGAACAGGAACTGCCCGGTGACCTCGAAACTCTCACCACCCTTTGAGATCATCTCGCCCCCGGCCGACACGAAGCCTTCGGAGGCAAAGTAGATATCAAGCCCCGTCATCAGCTTGTAACAGGCATAGGCCCCCACGGCCATGAACCCCCCGGTGCCAAGGCTCACCTGCCCGCAATAGCCCGTCAGAATATTCAGCCCGATGGCCGCGATGGCATAGATCAGGAAAGGCACCAGGATGGCATTGGCCCAGTAATCATTGATCACAAATGGAATCACGGCAAAGGCAATGACCATTGTGATCCAGAACCCGATCCGATCAAACCTGATCGGAAAGGTCTGGTTGTCAGCGTGGTAAGAGGTTTTGAAATCTCCGGCTTCACGGTAGAGCATTAGGAGGCCTCCCCCGACGGACCAGAATAGCCCCAATTAGACATGCAAGTAGTGACAGCGCAGTGTGAGGAACGCTTACCGCATTCCATGGAGAGACCGCGTCGGGACCAAAGTACTGATCGCGTACGCCCACGTCGATTATGGAAATCAAGACGGTCGTAACCAAACCGATAGCGCCTAAAGTGATTAACGCCCATCCAGCTATACGCATCAGACCCTCTCAATGATCTTCTCCCCAAACAACCCCTGCGGGCGGAACACCAGAAAGATCAGCGCCAGCATATAGGCGAACCAGTTCTCCGTGGCCCCGCCCAGATAGGGGGCGCCAATGGTGTATTCGAACAGCTTTTCCCCCACCCCGATGATCAACCCGCCGACAATGGCGCCGGGGATGGATGTAAAGCCACCCAGCATCAGCACCGGCAGCGCCTTCAAGGCGATCAGCGACAGCGAAAACTGCACACCCGATTTCGCTCCCCACATCACTCCCGCGACCAGCGCCACGATCCCGGCCAGCGACCAGACCAGCACCCAGATATAGTTCAGCGAGATACCCACCGATAATGCCGCCTGATGGTCATCGGCCACAGCCCGCATGGCGCGGCCCTGTTTGGTGTATTGGGCAAAGGCGATCAGGCTGACGACAAGGATCGCCGCGACTACAGTCGCCACCATATCCAGCTTGTCGATGAAAAAGCCGTAGAAATCATCGCCGCCCAACCCGTTGGTCAAATTCTCAACCCAAAGCGAGCCACCCTGCGGCAGGCCAAGGGCCAGCGTCTTGATATCCGACCCCCACATCAGGTCGCCAACCCCTTCGAGGAAGTAGGCAAGGCCGATTGTCGCCATGAAAAGAATGATGGGTTCCTGCCCCACAAGATGGCGAAACACGAACCGTTGCACGGCCCAGGCAAAGGCAATCATGATCAGCACGGTAAAGGCGATAGCCAGCAGCGCCGGGACCTCCCACCCGAAATGATGTACCTCTGTCCCGAAAATCGCGTTGATCAGGTGGCTGAACGGCACCTGTCCTTCCATGATGCCCACAAGGGTCAGGGCGGCAAACAGGGCCATGACCCCTTGGGCATAATTGAAAATACCCGACGCCTTGAAAATCAGAACAAAACCCAGTGCCACAAGGGCATAAAGCACCCCGGCCATCAGGCCGTTGATGACCACTTCGATACCATAAAGAAAGTCAGCGGACATAAGCGCCTCCGCAGCCCCGGACCTGATCCGGGGCCTCTGTGTTGGGTTTGACGTCCCGGGTCAGGCACGGGACGGCGTTGCACCTAGTCATGCGCCACCCCCAAATAAGCATCAATCACCTGTTCATTGTTGCGCACCTCGTCAGGCGTCCCATCCCCGATCTTGCGCCCGTAATCCATCACGACCACCCGGTCGGACAGGTCCATGACCACGCCCATATCGTGTTCAATCAGGGCAATCGTCGTCCCGAATTCATCATTCACATCAAGGATAAAGCGGCTCATGTCCTCCTTCTCCTCCACGTTCATGCCCGCCATCGGCTCATCCAGCAGCAACAGCTTTGGTTCTGCGGCAAGCGCCCGGGCCAGTTCGACCCGCTTCTTCAAGCCATAAGGCAAGCGGCCCACCGGCGTCTTGCGGATCGCCTGAATTTCCAGAAAATCGATGATCCGCTCCACGATCTCGCGATTATGCACCTCTTCGGTCTCGGCACGGCCTGCCCAGATCGCCTGCCAGAACATGCCTGATTTCATGTGGGTCAGCCGACCGGTCATGATGTTGTCCAGCACGGTCATCCCCTCGAACAGGGCGATGTTCTGAAAGGTCCGGGCAATGCCCAGCCGTGCGACCTGATAGGGTTTCATCGGTGGGCGCTTTTCGCCACGAAACCAGACCTCACCCTCCTGCGGGTTATAAAATCCCGAAATGACGTTCAGCATTGAGGATTTGCCGGCCCCGTTCGGGCCAATAATCGCCCTGATCTCACCCTCGCGGATATCAAGAGAGATATCCTTGATCGCCTCCACCCCGCCAAAGCGCAGGGTGATATTGCGCATATCCATCAGAACGCCGCCAATGGTGCGGCCATCCGGGGTCACATAGGGTTCGGTGTCGTCAAGCACTACACTGCCCTTCCCAAGCCTGTGAAGAATGAAATCGTAATCAAGAAGATGGCAGCCAGGAAACAAAACCCGAAGATAACCGCACCGGCTGTCTCAAGTCTGCTGACACCGATTCCATTGCGCTTTGAACAAAACTGGTTCAAAGCGGCACCAAGAATGGCAGACACGCCTAGTGCAGCGAGGCTCAACTGCAACCAAGGCGCAAAATCATATCTATGAGCGATGGTCTCTTTTCCCAAACCAACTTGGATCAAACCCATACCCAAAAAACCAAAGATCGAAATCGTCAGCATTAGGCTCAGAGTCATAGAAAACGCAGACCGGATCATTCCGCCGCAACCTTCTGTTGTTCAGCTGTCACCGCGGCATCGCGCAACTCCAGCGTCGCTTTGATCTTGCCCTTGCGGCCATCCTCATAGGTCACTTCGGTCTCCGTATAGATCTCGCCCTTGTCCGAATAAAGCGCTGCAATCAGATCGCTGAACTTCTCGGCAATCACCGCGCGGCGCACCTTGCGGGTCCGCGTCATCTCGCCATCATCAGCATCCAGTTCCTTGTGCAGGACCAGGAACCGGTGCACCTGACAGCCCGCCAGCATCTCATCTGCGGCAACCGATTTGTTGACCTCCGCCACATGGGCCTGGATCGTGTCCAGCACGCGGGGATGCTGCGACAATTCCTGATAGCTGGAATAGGCGATATTGTTGCGCTCGGCCCAGTTGCCGACCGCCGTCAGGTCGATATTGATAAAGGCCGTGCAATAATCGCGGCCCGCCCCGAACACCACGGCCTCCAGAATGTCGGGATAGAATTTCAGCTTGTTTTCCACATATTTTGGCGCGAACAGGCGGCCATCAGCCATCTTTCCCACATCCTTGGCGCGGTCGATGATGCGCAAATGGCCGGTGCCTTCCTCGATGAAACCGGCATCGCCCGTGGCGACCCACCCATCGGCATCCTTGGTCGAGGCTGTGCTTTCCGCGTTCTTGTAATATTCCACAAACACACCGGGCGAGCGATAGAACACCTCGCCATTCTCGGCGATCTTCAGTTCCACACCGGGGCTCGGCACACCCACGGTATCTGACCGGACCTCACCATCAGGCTGCTGAGTGATGAACACCGTCGCCTCGGTCTGACCGTAGAGCTGTTTGAGGTTGATGCCCAGCGCCCGGTAGAAATCGAAAATCTCGGGGCCAATCGCCTCGCCCGCGGTATAGCCCACCCGCACCCGGCTCAGGCCCAGCGTGTTTTTCAGCGGCCCAATCGCGAACCAATCGGCCAGACGATAGCGGAACCGGTCCATCTGACTGACCGGTTCACCATCCAATAGCGCCGGACCCACGCGGCGGCCCACGGCCATGCAGCGGTCAAACAACCATTTCTTGAACCGGCCTGCGTCTTCCATGCGGATCATGACATTGGTCAATTGCTGCTCGAACACGCGGGGCGGGGCAAAGAAATAGGTCGGCCCGATCTCGCGCAGGTCGGTATGCATCGTCTCGGCGCTTTCGGGACAGTTGACACAGAACCCGGTCCACATGGCCTGCCCTATGGAAAAGATGAAATCGCCGACCCAGGCCATGGGCAGATAGGCCAGCACCTCGTCCCCCGGCTGCAAATGGTCAAATTCCGACGAGTTTTTCGAGGTTTCGATCACATTGCGGTTCGACAAGACCACACCCTTTGGCCGCCCCGTCGTACCCGAAGTATAAAGCATCACGCTGGTATCATCATAGGTCCGCGCGGCACTCCGTTCATTCACCTCACCAATCCGGCCCGACTTGCGCCCGGCCTCCTGCAGATTGGCGTAAGACGTCATATGCGAATGGTCATATTTGCGCAGGCCGCGCCCATCCAGATAGACCACATGCTGCAGCGCGTGCAGGCCGTCGCGGACATCCGCGATCTTGTCCACCTGCTCCTGATCTCCGGCCACGACATAGCGGGCACCGCAATGATCAAGTGCATAGGCGATTTCCTCAGCCGCGGCATCGGCATAAAGCGGCACCGGCACACAGCCAATCCGCTGTGCGGCGACCATTGCCCAATACAGCGCCGGACGGTTGCGGCCAGCAATCGCGATATGATCGCCCACATCGGCCCCAAGGGTCAGAAACCCCATCGCCAGCGCATCGATTTCTTCGGCAGCCTCAGCCCAGGTCCAGCTTTGCCAGATGCCGAATTCCTTTTCGCGATAGGCCGCCTTGGTCCCGTGCTTGGCCACATTCCGGGCCAACAGGTCGGGAACAGATTTCAGGCCGCTGGGCGCGGATGCGGTCATTCCAGATGTCCTCCCTCGCTGGTCACCGCCAGCGTTACAATCGACTCGCCTCCTCGCGACGCGACGTAACAATATACTGCGGGGCCACCCTCAATCCGTCAAATAGTTTTTTGAACAAGCGTTCATTTAATTGCGATCAGACGCGAAAGCGCGTTGCAAGATCACTCCGCCGCGACCTGGCGTTCTGCCTTTTCCACCTTCACGGCAGCGAATTTGAACTCCGGGATCTTCCCATACGGGTCCACAGCAGGGTTGGTCAGGATATTCGCCGCCGCCTCTACATAAGCGAAAGGGACGAACACCATATCGGGCGAAACGGCCCGGTCTGCGCGCGCCATGATGTCGATGCTGCCCCGCCGGGTTGTCAGACGCACCATGCCGCCCGGCTCCACACCCAGCTTGCGCAAGGTCGACGGGTGCAGTGAACAGTTGGCTTCGGGCTCGACCGCGTCCAGCACCTTTGACCGGCGGGTCATCGACCCCGTGTGCCAATGTTCCAACTGCCGCCCGGTGGTCAGGATCATCGGATACTCCGCATCCGGCACTTCATCCGGCGCGATCACGCTGGCCGGTGTAAACCGCGCCCGGCCATTCTCGCGCGGGAACCCATCGGCAAAGACAATCGGCTGGCCCGGATCCTCTGGCGAAAGCGACGGATAGGTCACCACATTCTGCGCTTCCAGCCGGTCCCAGGTGATGTTGTTGAGCGATTTCATCGACTTAGTCATCTCGCCAAACACCTCTGACGGGTGGGCATAGGTCCATGGCAGGCCCAGACGTTTCGCCAGTTCGGTCGTGATCCACCAATCCTCTTTCGCCTCACCCGGAGGGGGCACGGCCGGGCGGCCCATCTGCACCTGACGGTTGGTGTTGGTCACCGTCCCGGTCTTTTCGGCAAAGGCGCTGGCAGGCAGGATCACATCGGCGAAATTCGCGGTTTCGGTGATAAAGATATCCTGCACCACCAGATGTTTCAGCTTGGCCAGCGCATCGCGGGCATGTTCCACATCCGGGTCGGACATCGCCGGATTTTCGCCCAGGATATACATGCCGTGAATATCGCCAGCATGGACCGCATCCAGAATCTCGGTCACGGTCAGGCCGCGTTTGGGGTCAATCGTGCCTTCTTGCCAGATCTCCCGAAACGCAGACCGCACACCATCATCCCCCACCGGCTGATAATCCGGCAGGAACATCGGGATCAGCCCGGCATCCGACGCGCCCTGCACGTTGTTCTGCCCCCGCAACGGATGCAGACCGGCACCGGGGCGGCCCACCTGCCCGGTCATCAGCGCCAGCGAAATCAGGCAACGCGAATTATCCGTGCCGTGAATATGCTGGCTGACGCCCATACCCCAGAAAATCATCGCGGATTTCGCCCCGGCAAAGGTGCGGGCGACATCGCGCAAGGTCTCTGCCGGGATGCCGCAGATGCCTTCCATCTTCTCGGGTGAGAAATCAGCCAGATGCGCCTTCTCGGCCTCCCAGTTTTCGGTGTAGCCCTCGATATATTGCTGGTCGTACAGCTTTTCTTCCACGATCACATGCATGATCGCGTTCAGCATCGACACATCCGCACCGGGCCGGAATTGCAGCATATGCGACGCAAACCGGCGCAGACCCACACCGCGCGGGTCCATCACGATCAGCTTGCCACCGCGTTTGGCGAACTGCTTGAAATAGGTCGCCGCAACCGGATGGTTTTCGACCGGGTTGGCACCGATGACGATCGCCACATCGGCATTCTCGATCTCGTTAAAGGTCGCGGTCACTGCACCGGACCCCACATTCTCCATCAATGCCGCAACCGATGACGCGTGGCACAGGCGCGTACAATGATCGACATTGTTATGGCCAAAGCCCTGGCGGATCAGCTTCTGGAACAGATACGCCTCTTCATTCGTGCATTTGGCCGACCCGAACCCGGCCACACCACGCCCGCCGATCTCCTTCAGACCGTTTGCAGCCACATCCAGCGCCTCGTCCCACGACGCCTCACGGAAGTGGGTGCGCCAGTTGGCAGGGTCCACATTCAGTCCCTTGGCCGGCGCATCATCGCGCCGGATCAGCGGCTTGGTCAGGCGGTGATCATGGTGAATGTAATCGAAACCAAAGCGGCCCTTGACGCAAAGCCGACCTTCATTGGCGGGGCCGTTAATCCCCTCAACAAACTTGACCTTGTTGTCCTTGACCTTCAGCGAAACCTGACAGCCAACGCCGCAGAACGGACAGACCGAACTGACCTCGCTGTCGTAATCCTTGGTGTCACCGACCTGATGATCGTCCGTGACCGTCGCAGGCAGCAGCGCCCCTGTCGGGCAGGCCTGCACACATTCGCCGCAGGCGACGCAGGATGACGCGCCCATCGGGTCATCCATGTCGAAGACCGGATAGGCCTGATGGCCCCGGCCCGCCATGCCGATCACATCATTGACCTGCACCTCGCGGCAGGCACGCACGCAAAGGCCGCACTGAATGCACGCATCCAGATTGACCGACATCGCGACATGGCTGTCATCCAACAGCGGAATGTGATCGGCATCCATCGTGGGAAAGCGGCTTTCACTCACGTCCTGCTTTGCCGCCATATCCCAAAGGTGGCTGGATTTGTCATGTGCGACGGCCTGTTCCGGCTGATCGGCAACCAGCAGTTCCATCACCATCTTGCGGGCCTGCACCTCGCGCAGCTGATCGGTGGTCACGACCATCCCCTCAGACGGTTCACGAATGCAGGAAGCGGCCAGCGTCCGCTCCCCCTCAATGGCGACCATGCAAGCACGGCAATTGCCGTCGGACCGATATCCGGGGCTGGGTTTGTGGCAAAGATGCGGGATCACCAGACCGCGGCCGTGAGCGACCTCCCAAATGGTTTCGCCCGGTTCGGCGGTGACGGTTTGGCCATCAAGCGTAAAGGTGATCTGGTCCGACATCTGGATTCTCCGCCTCTTTGGAGCAGACTACACCATGAGGACAGCATCGGCGAAAGGCCATCCGCGACCCCGGCAGCCGTTTTTGCGCCACCGGGGATTTCCGATAGAGAACCCGGGTGCCGATCCGCCTCACCTCCATTCGGTGGCAAATCCTCTCCGAGGATTTGAAGTGTTAAACGTCAGATGGTTTTGACTTTCACGTCACCAGACTGACCAAAATCCTGATTTGTGAAAAACAGCCGTTCGAACTGGACGCAGCTGAAGAAGAAAAAGAGCCCAAAGTGTCGAATGCTGCACGGCGCACGAACGGCTGCTTAGCCGAACAAATGACTGTCAATGACTTCGAGCAGCGCATCTTCGCTGAGCGCTACATAGACTTTTTGTTCTTGCAGTCCCAAACCGCTGACCTCTTCATGAACGCGATCGGTAAAGAGCTCATCGCGGGCCAAAAGGTTGGCGAGAGCAAGTTTCGGATTACTTGTTTTGCGTGGGATGTCCCACGTTGTTTCACGGGCGTCAAAAGATTGACGGCGGAAGGCAGGCGTCGGCAATAGCCAAATCGCGTGCCGCTTGTTTTGAAGTAATGGCGCAACTAATAAAGGCAGCAGGCGAAACCCTTCAGCGATCACAAACCGGCCTTTCGGTAGCTCCAATAAATCGTCGATGATGAAGTGAAACCCTTCGCCCTCAAACCAATGGAAGGTTTTGAGCATCTCATTGGGTGACCGGGCGACCCATCTTTCA
>NZ_JBKQXN010000295.1:0-291 GCF_046762905.1 Yoonia sp. R2-816
GACGAGATCGACCATCTGAGCAACCCGGCGTTCGGACTGCCGGACCCCTGCCAGATGCAGCTAACTTGAGACTGAAGGCCTTCTTGGTTTCAAATTAACTGCCCAGTCCTTCAAAAACTACCGCAATCTTACAATTAAGTACCAAGTGACACGAAGAGTGGTGCACAACAACACCTTCGGCATCGGTGAGCGCATCGCGCAGTTCAAAGAGCGTGATATCCGGGTCCTGGGCCACCAGTTCTTCAAGGAAACCGACATGAGCGGCCAGCTTGCCTGTGCCCGGCGGACGGC